>NZ_JAUBOJ010000062.1:0-24082 GCF_036700185.1 Microcoleus sp. BM001215392
AGATTGAGACAATTTAAGATGCTGGATTTTATCGGGCGCTTTTCATCCCAAAATACCATTGATGAATAAAAGCTAATTGCAGCAGGTGAATTCAAAAGCTCAAAAGTTTTACGTGCAACTGCCTCATTTTCAAAGCTGAGAAAATAAACAGTATCATCAAAAATCACAGATTTATTAGCCATTTCACCGATAAGTGTGAAATCCAATTTTTTATAAAGTCCGCAAATTGCAATCTTCCAAGGTTTGAAGCTATAATCGCCAACTCCAAACACAGAAAAGCGAGGATTGTGCTGATAAATTTTGCTTTTGCGATTATTTAGATATTCTGCGTTATCTTCCAGATAGCGCCAGGTTTTAGGAGCTATCTGTTTGATAGTTTCCGTTGACTCGCCAATAAATTTTTGAGTTACCAAAATATAACGGTTTGTCCCATTAATGCGATTTTGAGCGACATCGGAGCCTTTCAGCAACGGAAATAGATAAGTTTCCTCAAGCTCGACAGCTTCGCCAAATCCATTGACAAACAAATTATCAATTTTCCGAAACTCCATTACATTCGAGCAGTCATGCTTGACACCAGATCGCCATTTTATCCCTGATTTTACAGCATATAAATTACTCAATATATTGAAAGAATCTATATCTTTAATCAGAAGATTATTTTGATATCCTATGCGCTGGAATTCTGAACTTTCTAAACTGCTAAAAACATCACAGAAATAGTTCTGCGAGCTTGAGTCAAACTGGCACACTAACAAACAGGCATCAACATTTGCATCAAAATACTTTTTAGCATCTATTTTGTAAGTTGCACAGCTAGCGAGATTAAGTTTTGTTGAATGAATGTAGTTCAATAACTTTCTGGAAACGGAAGTCTTGCAAAGCATTGCCAGAGTTGCGTCACGATTTTGCAACCAGTGAATCGCTTTAATCAGCATCCATTCTGAGATATCGAAATTACTTTTACCTGTGAGTGCATCTAAGCCAGCGTACTTTTGAAAATTACTTTTTTTAGGTAAGTTTTCACTGCCAATAGTTCCTTGTTGTGAGTTTGTTACCCAAGGAAAGTTGCCTAGTACCAGCACCCGCTGATTAAATTGGTTGATTAATGATGTCCAGTCAAACTCAAAAAAATCTCCGTGCTTAACTTGACATCTCTCATCCTGTTGATATTTTGCTCTGAATTCTGTTAAGTAACTTTGATTTATTTCAACTCCGATAATCTTACTGGCGGATGGAAACCAATTTGCAGCAGCTTCAATGAAATTACCTATCCCGCAAGTTGGCTCAATTATGACTTTAGGGTTAACGTTAAGTTCTATCAATTTCCGACACACCATCTCAGCTAATTCTGGGGGTGTTTGAAAATCTCCGTATTCTAATTTTGGTTTATGAGCATTGGAAATCATGAGTTAAATCTGTAAACTGCCATCACGCCGTCTTGTTGTCCGGCACGTTCAATTGCTCTGCTATACTGAAGTCGCCATTGCAACGCATTAGAAATAGTCAAAAATCCCTGTAGTGGCGGATTTATCATGATTTCCTCGGCAATTTTATCGGCTTCAATTTCGTCAACTGGTAGATTTCTGTCAAGCAGAAAAGCTAGCAAATCATCTTTGTTACCTTCGTTGTCTAAAATATTGCGAATTCCACGGGTCATTTGAAAATCTGCTGTTCTTTCGGCACTTACGTAAATTGTATGGAGAATATTCAGGGTTGCAGTTCGATTTGTACTGTTATCTGTCTTTTCATAAACAAAGATAATCAATCCATATCCCAGCCCAAAAATCTTTTATCTTGCAGATTTAAAAGGGCATGAAGATTGGGGTTGTCTAACGCTTGTTACCTTGACATCCACAAGTAGCCCGGAAAAATCGATGCCGCTTGCTGAATTTCATTCTAAAAATTCATATCGCAATTTGAGATACAATTTGAACTTTTGTTCTAAATATGTCCCAATAGCCTTTCCGTCTGTGACTCCGTAAAGCAGAGGTTCTGGATGTTGAGACTCGGCGGCTGAAAATATTGCTGCCTCAGAACAAAGAATTTCTACAGTCAGAATCGTCATAAAGGGATGCTTTTAGGATTGGTGAACATATACTTTCAATGAATGTTGGTAGGTTGCGGCGCGGTTTAATATTTATCTATCAGTAACCTAAGTTATACCATGTTCGGTATTGTTCAGTATAACTCCCAAGTGTCGGGAGTTATACGGTGAAGATTTAGTATACAGCAATTTGGTTAACCATTATGGACAATAGTAGAGGTGATAAAAAGCAAAAAAAGTCAACCGTAATCTTTAGATATGCGTCAAAATATCATTGCTATTTAAGAAGGAAGCAAGACTTTTATTCGGAAAGTAGCAGAAAGATTTCAAGTCAGTAAAAGGAGGCTACAGGCACTAATAAAGCGAAAAAAATAAATACGAAAATTACTCGATGTTTACAGATACTGGCAAAACTCTTAAAATTGGGAGTGAAATTAGGTTCAAGTAAACAAATCGGAAATTATTTTGCTCAATGCT
This sequence comes from Microcoleus sp. BM001215392, assembly GCF_036700185.1. Classification (NCBI taxonomy): domain Bacteria; kingdom Bacillati; phylum Cyanobacteriota; class Cyanophyceae; order Oscillatoriales; family Microcoleaceae; genus Microcoleus; species Microcoleus sp. BM001215392. The sequence goes on from NZ_JAUBOJ010000062.1 coordinate 2,525, forward strand.
ATTACTGCACCGCTCAGTCACGGAAAGTGCTGTAACTAGATGAGTGCGAAAAAAATATAGGAATATGTCTGAAGAGAGCGAATGAAGTGAAGCTGTATTCGCGATCGATATCTGATGAAAAAACTTCGCGGGCGGTTGCGGCGCAAGTTTTTTGATGCCAGCCTAGTTAATGGTTATCTGATGGCAGAGAGTTCGTTAACTAATTTTATTCTGCCGCGGCACACAGAGCGCAGGAGGCGATCGATCGAGCGTTTGTCTTCCTCCGTCAAGCTGTCGTCAAAGATAGCGGCCAGCAAGCCGTAGCGATCGGCTAAAGTAATACAGCCTCTACGATTCACTTCGGCAAACAGTTCGCCCAAAGCAGATGGAATCAGGTTGACAGGAGTTTGCATAGAGATTCACTCTCAATTCGACATCGCGCGATCGCTTTTTTTGCGGCAACAGAGAGCGATCGCACTCTAACATTCTCTCGGTGTATTCTCTTAAAAGCTGTGACAATCAACAGCTAAATTTGTGACAGCAAACAGCAAAGTTTGTGAACGATATCACATTCAACATTGCCAAATTATGCCTCAAATATGCAGTTGCTTTGTTTGTACTGACTTAGCAACTGCAAAATTAATATTTTTTGCTAAAGATTGTAAATCGGTACTGCTTCCACCGCTTCAGCTAACTCAAACCCAAACACCCGGGAATAGAAATAGAATTCGCCGTCGAGAGTTCTTTTGATATTTTCAGCGCGGCGAAAACCGTGCTGTTCCCCTTCATAAGCAATGTAAGCAACCGGCAAACCTTTAGCCTTTAATATCTCTACCATCATTTCTGCTTGATTCGGAGGCACGACTTTATCTTCTAATCCTTGAAAAAAGATAACGGGACAAGATAAACGTTCGGCGGAATGAATGGGCGATCGGGCTACATACAAATCTTTGCGATCGGGATAAGGCCCAATCAATCCATCCAGATAGCGCGACTCAAACTTGTGGGTATCATTTGTCAAAGCCTCCAAATCGCTGACTCCATAATAGCTCGCACCGGCCTTAAACACATCGCGGAAAGTCAGAGCGCATAGAGTCGTGTAGCCCCCTGCACTGCCTCCGGCGATCGCCATTCTTGCACCGTCTACCAAACCCTCTTGAGCTAAATATTTAGCACCATTAGCGCAGTCATCAACATCAACAATTCCCCAACTATCTTGCAGTCTTTTTCTGTATTCTCGGCCGTAACCAGTGCTACCGCCGTAGTTGACATCAAGCACCGCAAAACCGCGACTCGTCCAATATTGAATTTTCAAATTCATGCTGCTAGAAGTAGCAGCAGTGGGGCCGCCGTGACTTTTGACAACTAACGGCGGTTTTTCACCCGCAGGTGCAGCAAAGTCTTGGTTTTTGGGAGGGTAGAAGAATCCGAAAGCGGTTAAACCGTTTTCTGTGGGAAATTCCAGCGGTTGCGGTACGGAAAAATAACCAGCATCAATGCTTAAATCGCTGGATTTTCGCAGGATTTCCCGTTGATTTGTGGCTAAATTTAGCTGTACAATAGCTGTAGGTGCGATCGGCGAACCTGCCAGGAAAACCACTGTTTCTCCCCGCGCTTTCACCGAAGAGATATCTGTGTAAGGTGTGTCAATATTTGTCAACTGCTTGGTCGCTAAATCCATACTCGCTAAATGCCACTTACCTTGCTGAGTGTAGGTGCAAATAATTTGAGTTTCCGAGATTATTGCGTAGGTGGACATTCCAAAAACCCACTGAGGAAGACCGAATTCAGCCGCCATTTCGCAGACAGGTTCGATTTCTGGTTGTTCCCGCGAGCTTGTTTCTATCTTTGCTTCCCCCCGAAGCCCGGAGGGATTGAGGGGAGTTCTGTAAAAATTCCACCAGTTCGACTTATCAGAAACAAAATATAAAACTTTATTTGGCGACCATTCTGGTTGAAAAATTGACTCGTCAACTCCGCCAGCAACTAAGTTTTTTTCACCCAAAGAACCCTCAGCATTAATTTCTGCCACCCACAATTCTGTACCATCCCACGGCATATTTGGATGGTTCCAACAAATCCAGGAAAGTTGAGAACCGTCGGGACTCAAACGAGGCGAAGCATAAAAATCATTGCCTTGAGTTAATATTTGAATATCTGTGCCGTTATTGAGATCAATGCTAACAATTGTATTGACACATTCGCCCTCACCTGCATAATCTTCGCGCACGCAAATCAACCGATTTCTTTGCTGGTCAACAATCATATCTGCGTAGCAACAATTAGCCGCAGGTGTCAGATGTTCTGGTTGAGAATCTACTGCTTGACAATAAATCTGTTTGTCGCCAAAATTAGAAAAATAAATCACACCGCTAGCAACGGCAAAAGCATTGCCGCCGTATTCATGAACGCGAGTGCGAACATTAAAAGGTGCAGGTGTTACATCAGTTATTTTACCGTCGGGAGTGCGCCGCACGATAACGCTTCGTCCTGCTTCCGATGGTCGTCCTTCTACCCAGTAAATATCGTCGCCGTCGATCGCAATTTGTCCGAGTCCGACAGTTCCCGAAACAATTAAATCTGAGGTAATAGGAGATTTCCAAGAGCCGTAAGGTAATAGTGCATTCATAATGGGAATTATTAAGTTAGGTACAGATGGGAATTGGGAATTGGGAATGGCTATTAGTGGTGTTTTTAGAACAAATAAATTTATATTTGTACTTTACACTAATTCAGTCAGCCGGGAAACAGAATGTCGAAAATTTTGGTACTAATGGATCGCGACGGTGCTGTTGATGATTATCTCTCAGTTGTCTTGCTGATGACAATGCAGGAAGTGGAAACTAGCGGGGCTAATTGTGACTCCGGCGGACTGCTAAATTCAACCTGCGGTGAGCGCAACGCGCAAAATCCTTGATTTGATCGGGCGTTCAGAGGTGCCGGTGGCGGCGTGTACGGTGCGGGGACTCAACCCATTTCCGGTGTTGTTTCGGCGAGATTCCTTGGCGTGCGATCGACTTCCCATTCTAAATGAAAAAGCCACTATTGACACGCCGTTAATATCAGAACCCGGACAAAACTTTATGGTGCGAGTTTTGCCGGGTGCAACAGAACAGGTCACATTAATGGTAACAGGGCCACTAACAACAGTGGCACAAGCCTTAGATATTGCCCCAGAAATTGAAAGCAAAATCAAAGAAATTGTGTGGATGGGAGGCGCACTCAATGTTATAGGCAATGTTAGCAAAGATATGGAACCGGGACAAGATATGTTGGCAGAATGGAATGCTTGCTGGGATTCGATCGCCATCGATAGAGTTTGGCAAACACAAATTCCAGTTGCGATCTATCCTTTAGATATTACCAACAACGTACCGCTGAGTGTCGATTTTTCCGATCGCCTAGCAAAACAGCGCAAATATCCAATTTCCGACTTAGCGGGACAGTGTTAAATGTTATGCCCTAGCCATAGCTGAAGATTACTACTTTTAGGACATTTTGGAACCGCTTACTTAGCGCATCCAGATTTTTATCAACTGCGATAATGGGAAACTAAAATTGTTACTGAAGGTGTCAGTCAGGGGCGCACAAAAGTTAAAACAGGAGGACGAAAAATTATAGCAATGGATAGAGTAGATCCCGAAAAATTTTACCATTACATATTGCAACAGTGGGCGCGTTAAAATCAGGTTTGTCGGGTGCGCAGCTCCCTGGATTGTGGATTGAATGCACTGGATTTATCCGGCCACGCGCCATACAGCTTAGTTTGTGCGTTATCGTTACTAGCATAGCAAAAAACAACATGAAATCATCAAATAGATTCTGGATAGTTGCGTCTGTTGTGTACTTTTTAATTATTCTCAGTATCATGCTTTTAGCAGATATGGGGAAATTTGTTAATTTTTCTCTGGCTCAACCGCCTTATGACAAAGTAGGACACTTTGTTTTGTACGGAATTGCGTCTTTTTTGTGCCACCGAGCAACTGGCAAAAAAATGATGAGCGTGTTTAATTATCCGATTCCTTTCGGGCCTGCACTTTTTACTATTTTCACTGCTGGCGAGGAACTACTGCAAGCTATTTTACCGAATCGTACTGCGAGTATTGAAGATTTTTTCGCTAGTTTTGCGGGGATTTTAGTTTTTTATTGGATTGGAGAAGTTTGGGATAGAAAAAAAGGGAAGCGATCCAGAAGTCAATAGTCAGTAGTCATGTTTTGCGATCTTAAGAGCGATCGAACGTCCAACGTCATCAGGAAGAAGCAAATAAGAAGTTGAATTTGTAGGGTAATCTTCGGGGTACTGGTTGATGGGGGCGAGGAAATTGCGTACAGGAATATTCGATTTTTATGGGAAGTTATAAATTAGGGTGCGCTGGATGGTTTGCACCCCACATCGGTTATTTTGTCATGTTTCTTATCACTTGTTCGAGTGAGTTTGCTTCTTGACTTTTGCCTTGGCTTCTGAATAAATCCCTGGCTTTTTTGACCGATTCTAAGGCCTCTGACATTTTATTTTGTGCGTACAGGACTTGCCCGAACATATAATGAAATTCTGGGCTGTTGGGTTTGAGACGGATTGCAGTTTGAAGATTGGAAATTGCGTCTGCTAGTTTGTTTTGATTGGCTAGTAGGCTGCCCAAGTTGGCGTAAGCTTCGGCAAAATTTGGATCTATTTGAATTGCTCTGCGAAAAGCCGTTTCTGCACCTGTCTTATCGTCTTGTACTGCCAAATTGAAGCCTTGCTGGAAATATTCGTTGGCTCCGGTATTTTGAACTAAACTATTGTTGGCTGGTGACTCGGCTGGTTTTACCGATAAAGAATTACTGGCAGCAGAAACTGGAGCTACTGTCAACAGGCTGGAGGCTGCGGCAGTTAAAAAGAGATTTTTTGTCAATTGATTTAGCATTAGTATTTAACCTGAATTTTTCATTTGAACAATTTGTTTTAGAGCGTTCAATTACTCTCTTCCAAAAAGGTTTGAACTCGACCGTTTGGTCTCAATACAACTCGAATTTTCGGGTTTTTTCCATGAGTAACGGCAGAAACAAATGGTTCGCCGACTAATGGCATATTAGTGCGATCGATATAATCGGCGGCTGCTTTGCCCATGGGTACAATTGTTTGAATTGACCCGTTTTCATCGATCTGCACGCTGTATTCCAAGGTTTGTTCCATTCCTTCTGGCGGCTTCCAGCGTTCCTCAAAGTAGGTTCTAGCTTCGGAAACCTGAGGAATTGTATCAAATAAAGTGCGGTTTTTTTTGCTGGCTGCTGCTTGGTTGCTGTCTGGGGAGTCGGTTTGCGATTGAGCGTCCTCAAGGGGCGGGAGTTCGGTGGTGGCGGGGGGGAAATTTGGTTGGGGGAGGGGGGGGAAGGGTTGCTGTGGGGGAATGGGAAGCCGGGAAGCTGATAAGGAGGGCGGCAGGGGGGGCGGTACGGCGGGCCCTAGTCTCGGCGGTATGGGGGGCAGGATGTAGGGTGCTGCTGCGGGTGCTTGGGGGGCGGCAATTGGCGGCGAGCCCGGAGCTGGATCGGGAATTGTGATGATTTGCCCTTGGGGGAGGGCTGGGGCGCTCTGTGATGCTCCGGCGCTGCTGTTGGGGGGAAATAGCAGGGCGGGCTGCTGGATGGGGCTGGGTTTGTTGGTGGTTGGGCTTGGGGCCGCGGCGATTGGGGGCAAGCTGGGGCTGGGGGAGGCTGCGACGGTGTTGATGGGCGGGGGCGGTAGGGGGGGCAAGCCTGGTGTGGCTGCGGCTGTTGGGGATGCTGTGGGGGATGTGCTGGGGGTGGGAATTGGAGTGGGGGTGGCGCCGGCAATTATTTGGGGCTGTCCTGGTGCGGGGGTAAATTGTGGGTTGGTGGGGGCTGTGGTGGGGGCTGAGGCGGTTGTTGGGGAGGTGTTGGGTCGATCGAGCATTTTGACAATTCCTGTCGTCAAACCTGCGCCGGCGACTAGCATTGCTGCGATATTCAGCCACGGTATTGCTTTCGCCCGTGCGCGATCGCGGTTGAGGTTCGGGAGAGCTACGACTTCGGCGGCGCAGTCATCTAGTGCTGTGGCCAAGTCAAACAGTTGCAGAGTGCTCAAGTGTACCGTCGGGCCGGATTCGGCGGCGCTCAGCGAGCCTAAAAACAAGTTGTGGGCGAGCAAGCCGCGGGGTTCTAGGCGGGGGGGAACCGGAAGGTAGGGAGTGTTTGGGGCTGCGGTGGCTAGTTCGGATTTGTTGGGGGGTCGATCGACTGTAACCGCATTACAGGGGACTTCTGGCAAGTCGGAGCCAACAGTACGGTTAATTTCCGGCTCGATATTGCTTTCCCAATCACCGGATGCGCCGAGCAAGTTTTGGACGTAGTTGCTGACTGCTTCGTGGAGGGTTTCTAGTTGATGCCGATCGCCTCTAAGTGTAACGTGTTGAGTATCTGGTAGTCTGGGGTCGTCCAGCCGCAACTCGAAATTTAAAGATTTAAACACGGGTTGGCCCGCCCAGCGAGATAGAGGCGAACTTTTGGCTGTAATTTCCAGCGTGCAAGTAGGGGGCGTGTACCGTTTGAGAACCATAATGAAGTCAGTTGTTAGTTGTTAGTTGTTAATTGTTAGTTGTTAGTTGTTAGTTGTTAGTTGTTAGTTGTCATCAGGAAGAGGGAATAACTATGTTTTATCTAATATTTGGCAGCCTTCTTAACAAGCTTTTTTTAGCAACAGGCTTTCCGGCTTGTTCCACAATAAATAAATTTTTTGGTGCAACAGGCTTTCCGGCCTATTCCTGATATTTTTCAATTTAATTTAGTTCCCATTATGGCCTAACTTAATTCTTAGCACGGTCTAGCAGAGCCAGCCAGAGGCGCCGGTGGCCGCCGGGACTGCTGTAAAAAAGCAAATCGATCAGGAGTTTCAGGGCCAAATTAGTTAGTTCTTTTGCCGATAAGCTTTCTGCATCTTCCATGCGATCGGCATAAGTGTTGCTGAACCTATCAATATAGTCTCCCAACAAAGCGACTGTGTGAGGTTCGCGGTTTTGCTCAGCCATTTGTTCGAGCAAGGCCACGGCGCGGCGGATTAAAGCTTGATGCTGTGAAGCCAAATTACAGCTTATCAAAACGAGCGATCGAGCTTCCTCCACATCCAGTTTTTTCCGTCCTCCCTGGCCTTTGCGCAGCGGGTTCGACTGTCGCAGCCGCCACAAAGCCACGCGATCGGCTACCATTGGCTCTAAATTCAGTTCGGCTGCTACCTTGAGCATCGCCTCTGAGCCAATTTCTGCCAGCGCTTCTAGGGCTAACAGCACTAAATCCAGTTGGGCTTTAATGTTGTCCAACTGGGTAGGTTCTGGTGCTTTTTGGGTCAATTCTTCCCAGTTGGGAGATGGGCCCGTTTCATTTGTGGGAGCGGAGGGCTTTACAGTCGAGCGCATGGCTTCAGCATGGGAAATAAGACAGGTTGAGGCAGGATATCGACAGTATGCACTGCTTTCGCTTTACGATCGGACAAAAGCATATCTGTTAATTTTTCTCCATAACTCGTTGCTTTGATTCCGGCAATCCTAAGTGCTGGACGGATTTGCGAGTTGAAAGTTGCGGTTGCAAGTTCGATCGCCAGCAGCAAAACCCCAAAATTTTCACCCCCAACTATCCTACGCCGCAGAGTGACCGAAATCAAATCAGTGCTTTGAAACTACCGAGACTTGTATAAATCCAACGATCGAGAGTAGCTCTGTCTAATGCTACTCATAGTCTGTCGATACTTATAGTCTGTCAGATTATAGTTGTCGTTGCTTAATCTGGCGCAATCTATGGATATTACGGAGCAATTTGGTAAAAAAGTTAGACATTTCAGAAAGCTCAGAAATCTTTCCCAAGATCAGCTTGCAGAACTATCTGAATTACATCGCACTTATATTGGCTCAGTTGAAAGAGGAGAAAGGAATATAACGCTGCTTAATGCCAACAAAATAGCCAAGGCATTATCCGTTAGTTTAGCTGAACTGGTAACTGATGATGACTGAAAGAAAAAGAAAGCAAATTTTAGCAAGATACCAAAATTCATTTACCGAGAAAGTTTATGCAGAAGACAATGAAGAACACGATATTTTAATGGATGTGTTTGGTATATCGCCCATAATAAAAAAAGAAAATAAGCAATATTGGGGACGTGAGCTAGGTATGTGTTGGCAATTGTTAGTTACTGAAACGTGCAAAGCATATTGCAGTAGTTTTCAGCCAGCATTTAAAGTGGGAAGCGATGAGCCATGCGATCTGATTGTTGATGGGTATGCGATAGATACAAAATATCGTATTGGCTCAGGAGATTCGGGAACACTGAAAAAATTCAAATCCTATGGCCCACTACTTCGTACTTATAATTACGAGCCAGTATTTTTAATACTTAGACAAGATAATTTGCCAGCAGCTATTACAGCGTGCCAAGTAGGGACTTGGAGAGTTTACACTGGCGATGCTTCCTTTGAATTCATACAAACAATAAGTGGGTTTGATTTAGAGTCATTTCTTATTGAAAGAGTGGGAGAATTCCCTGTACACCGCTGAAACTATCAAGGCGCTTGTTGATAATCTCTATGTAGTCAGGTACTATTTCAATGCCAACATACTTAATCCCAAATTCTTGCGCCGCCAGTAATGTAGTTCCCGATCCTGCGAAAGGATCGATTAGAATAGAATTTTCCAAACGCGGTACAAATATTTCGACCAGTTTTCTCATGAGAGCGATCGGTTTTACTGTGCAATGAACGTTAAATTCTTCGGTTTTCTCACGCTGTATACCTTCTAAAATATTTGACTGAAAACCACCAAACCGATCTTTAGTATAAAATAGACCAGTACCATATTCCTGTAGAGTTTCCAAGTAATTATTGACCAGTGGTTTTTGAAGTACGCAGATTGCTTCCCATTCATTCCTCAGACAACTGTGCCAACCATCCCATTTTTCGGGATTTTTATATCCTTTCTTCTCGAACTGTTGTTTGATATTGACACCTTTAGGGATACCGCTCGATCTTTTATAAACAAGCATATCTCTCGCATAGAATCCAGCATTTTCAAGTGCTACTTGTACGTGAGCAACAGTTCGCGTGCTGTTAAAAACTAAAACTGTCGCACCCGGTTTGCAGATCCGAAAAAGCTGCTCGCCCCAATCAAAGCACCACTTTTCATAATCCAGAGTATTGTTGCGATTCCTTTGATACCATTTTTCGTTTCTGACTCCACCTGCTAAACCACTCCCATAGGGAATGTTCTTAACAAGGGTTTTATTTTCTTTGCCATTGACTTTTTCAATACGCCTTTGAATTTCTGAGTCATCCCATTTATGACCAATAAATTCATAATTATAAGGTGGGTCAGTGATACACGCAGAAATATAATTTTCTGGCAATGCTTTCATCACTTCACGACAGTCGCCAACCAAAACTTCATTTGAGGGAGTTTTTTTCATGAGTCAGGCAGTTACTAAAGTGGGAAATCAACTCTTAATTATGCCACATTTGCAGTATTATCGTGAATCTAAATGAGTCGTGAAACTCTCTTCTCTTTCCGAACTTCGCGTTCTTTGCGTCTTCGTGGTTCGTTTAAAATTGTTTTTGCACAACTCATTTATACTCACTATAGGCAGTCTAAATTATATGTTCCTTGCGACTTGTTTTGCTGCATACAACTATACAATTACGAGTCAACCGGAAATGCGTAAATCCTGACTATTTCAAATAAACCAACGTCACACCTCCACCTCCTTCTTTTTGACTGGCGAGCTCGTAGCGAGAAACCTGCGGGTGAGTGTCCAAGAACTCGTGAACCCCGCGCCGCAACTGTCCCGTACCTTTGCCGTGAATTATCCACAGCGCGCCGTATTCCACGGCTTTGGAAAGAGCTCTGTCGATTTCGATTTCGGCATCGGAGACTCTGGCGCCCCGAAGGTCGATCGAATTATTAGCAGTCCGGATGGCAATTTCGGGATTGGGTTTTGCTGGTTCCGACGCTGCTTGTTTAGCTTTGGCGGTAGCGGCTTGAGCTGCAACCTTGGCTAATTGAGCCTTAGTTTCCGGTTTTTGACCGTCGAGGGATTCAATTTCTGTTAGTTTGACCGTCATTTTCATAATCCCAAACCGCACGCTCAACTCTTCGTTAGCATCGGGGCCGCTGAGGACTTCGGCGGTTTGGCCCAGGCTGGGAATGCGGATGCGATCGCCCGTTTTTGGCATAAAACCCGGTTTTGGTTTCGCCGGTTGCTTCCGAGAGGGCAGGTGTTTTTCGGAAATTTGATTTAAGGTTTCTGTTGCCATTTGGGCATTTTGAGCCGTTTGATCGCCCGCCTGCAAGCGACGAATAATTTGAGCAATTTCTGATTTTGCCGATCCTATTGCCTCATTTACTGCCACTTCCTGAGCTATTTTTAGTTCTCGCTCCCGCTCTTGCAAAGCCGCTGCTTTTTGAGAAACTTCTTTGTGCAGTTTTTCAGTTTGGTGCAGCAGTTGAGTTGCTTCTCTGGCTTTGGTTTCCTGTCTCCGGCGCTGGGCTTCGAGTCCTGCAATCACTTGATTGACATCTTGAGATGCTCCCCCGACATAGGTTTGAGCTTCATCGACTATGGATGCTAGCAAACCGAGTCTTTTGGCAATAGTTAGGGCGTTGGAACGTCCGGGAATTCCCCACAGCAAGCGATAGGTTGGCTGCATGGAATTGTCGTCAAATTCTACTGAGGCATTTTCAAAGCGGGCGTCTTGATATTTGAGGGCTTTGAGTTCGCCAAAGTGGGTAGTTGCGACTGTTAGCAGCGAATGTTGGGCGAGATATTGCAATAGGGCGATCGCCAATGCACTGCCTTCTGATGGGTCTGTCCCCGCTCCTACTTCGTCTAACAAAACTAAAGATTTGGGAATGGGGAATTGGGCATCGGGCATGGGGCATGGGGCATGGGGCACTGGTGCAGAGCTTGTAGTGAGTTCCGTTGAAGTGCTCCGCCGAAGTATGGGATTTGGGGAACTTGTACTGAGCTCCGCCGAAGTATTGGTAATTGGGAGATTTGAATTTTCTTGGCCTTCCTCTTCCCTTTCCGATTTATTAGCTAAAACTTCTAAAATACGGCTGATGCGGCGGATGTGGCCGGAGAAAGTAGACAAACTTTGCTGCAAAGATTGTTCGTCGCCAATATCGGCCAGAATGTTGTCGAACCAAGGCAATTCTACGGGTTCGCGGGCGGCGACAAACATTCCGGCTTTCGCCATTAAAGCAGCCAATCCCAAGGTTTTGAGGGTGACGGTTTTGCCGCCGGTGTTCGGGCCGGTGATGGCGACTACGCGGATCTGGGGGCTGATCGTTAAATCGACCGGTACGACTGCAAAGCCTTGTTCGTGTTGTTGCTGCCAAACTAATAAAGGATGGCGCAATTGACGGAGGGTAATTGGCGATCGCAGATTGCGAATTAATACTTGGCTGTTTTCTGCTTGTTCCTCATCTAAATTTCGATCGCCCGAATTTTCATCATCTAATTTTTCTGTATTTTTTGGCGCTAATTCTGGCTCTCCCAATTCGATAAATTTCGGCGGGTTTGCTTGGAGCCAATAACCGTAGCGGGCTTTAGCCGCAGCTAAATCTAAAGTTGTTACTACCACAACTAATCTGTCTAAATCTGGCTTGACTGCTGCTACTTGTGCCGTCAGGGCGCGGCGGACTGCTTCTTCTTCGGCTTGTTCTTGCCGGAGCAACTGCCGCATTTGGTTGTTAAGATTGACTGTGTTGTGGGGTTCTACGTACAGTGTCGCGCCGCTGGCGGAGGAGTCGTGCACGATGCCCGGTATAGCATCTTTTTGGGGAGCTTTGACGGGAATCACAAAGCGCGAGCTTCTTTGGGTAATTACCTGTTCTTGGACGGCGTTGGATTGGCGCTGCAAAATTCCTTGCAAGATTTGATAAATGCGATCGCGCAACTGTCGCATTTGTACTCGAATTCCTCCTAATTTAGGAGTGGCGCGATCGGCTACTTGAGCGCGATCGTCTATACAGCGATGGATTTCTTGCTCAATTTCCGGATAAGTCCGCAGTTGCGATGCCAGTTCTTTGAGCGTAGGGACATCGGGCGCAGAGTCAACGATCCGGCGCAATTGCCTTGCTCCGGCGAGGGTTGTAGCAATCGCCAGCAATTCTTCGCCCCCAAGCAAACCTTGAAGTTCGGCTCGTTGCAGGGCCGAGCCGATGTCTTGGATGCCTTCAAAACTCAAAGCACCGCCAGCGCGGCTTTCTAACTGATAAGCTTCCTGAGTTTGGGCGAGAAGTTCGGCTGTTTGAGCTTGAGTTGCTGGAATTTGGAGGTCGAGGGCGGCCGCGACGCCGAGTTTAGTAGCAGCGAAGGTAGCCAAGTGCTGACACAGGCGCGGCCATTCTAATAGTTCTAGTGTTTCGGATTGAATCAAAGTTGAGGTGGTGTTGGTGATTGGCATTCCCAGGCGCTTGACCGAGAAGGTGAATTTGACTGCACTATTGATTCATTTTAAAGTTTTTTTTTGTTTCCGGGCGCCTGGAAAAAAAGTATCTCGGTTCGCTCTGACACATGATAGAAGGTGAGAATTTACATTTTTGCGTCGCCAGTCTAAAATTATACCTTCTACTGATACCTATTGCCCAAAAAATCTGCAACTGCGGGCAAGCTCCCAGAGATTATACAGTAATTCATTCCCAATTTTTTGATCTCAAATATAAAATATAAAATGGTATGGGCTATTTTTGCCTTTGAGGGAGCTAGCATCTGCTGTTTTTTGCTGGGATTGAACTATTGTGTAATTTTAAAGATGTCCGCGCAATTCTGGCGGTTGTATCCTAAAGAGTAAGTTGTGGAGCCGGTGTTATGGCAAAGATTCTGACGATCGCGGATGCTGCGACTTTGGAAGTCGTGGAAGAGTTACTCGAAAGGGAGGGACATCAGATAAAAGTCGCTCCCGAGACTCAGGAGGGTTTTGATTTGGCGAGGGAGTTTTGTCCCGATGCGATCATTTGCGACGGGACTTCGCCTCAAATCAATTGGTTGGAGGTGTGCGGGCAGGTCAAAGCTTCACGAGAATTGAGTACAGCTTATTTTTTGCTGCTGACAACACCCGAGCAACTTGCAGAAGTTCAAGACTTGGACGCGTTGGTGGACGACTTTCTGTTTAAACCGATAGTTAAGCAGGAACTTTTGTGGCGGGTGCGCGCAGGTTTGCGGGAGCGCGAGTTGAGGGTAGAGCTTGCTTTTGCCCAGCAAAAATTGCAACTGTCGCGCGATGGAATTCTGGAAAATGAAAAGATGTCTAATTTGGGGGAATTGGTGTCTGGTATTGCCCACGAAATTAACAACCCAATTACTTTTATTTACAGCAATCTCACTCACGTCCAAAGTTACGCTACCGATTTAATTGAACTGCTGCGATTGTATCAAAAGCAGTTCGTCAATCCCGGAGCGGAAATTATACAAAAACAGCAAGATATGGATGTAGAATTCGTACTTGACGATTTGTTGAAAATTGTGAGTTCCATGCGCACCGGGAGCGATCGCATCCGGCAAATAATCTTGTCGGTACAGGATTTTTCCCGCAGCGATCGATCGGGCTGGCAGCTATTCGATATTTCCGACGGTTTAGAAAACACTCTGTTGTTGTTGCAGCACCGCTTGCCTGCCCGCGAGGGGCGGCGGGATATCAAGGTGATGAAGGAATACGGAAACTTACCGCAAGTTGAGTGTTACGCTGGTCAGCTCAATCAAGCTTTTCTGAATATTATAAATCACGCGATCGATTCTTTGGAAGAGTCTAGTCAGCAGTTGAATGAGTCGGAATCGATCAAATTTAGACCTGTAATTTTGATTACCACTCAGGTAGTCGATCCTCAGCGAATTGCTATTGAGATTGCTGATAACGATCTAGCAAGCAGCGAAGATATCACAGCTCTATTTCCCGATTCATTTTTGACGGACAAACCTGCCGAACGCAGCAGTCCTTCGGGACTAGCTGCCAGCTATCGGATAATTGTAGATCAGCATAAAGGAGAGTTCAAGTATTTTTCGGAACCGGGTAAAGGCACTAAGTTTCGGATAGAAATTCCGCTCAGGCACAGTTAATTAATAGTATTGATATTTGGGTGGAGGCAGGTTCTTGAGACTGTTGGAAGACTTATATCATGTCCGGCAAATTACCATGACAAAAATGGAACGCACGTGCGTTCCTTACTTATTGCGGTCAATCCACAGGACATGATATTACTCAACTAGGAAAAAATGGAGGTTAATTTTTACGTCAATTGTTGCGCTATCTTCACTATTTTTTATATCTATAAGAGCGTCATAGCGCAACAATATACCTTGATTTGAAGTTGAGAGTTTAGTCTAGGAATATATTAGTTTGAGCCTGAGATTTTTGGTAAATTCCCCCCAACAAATTCGGTACAATTTTATATTTATATAATAGCAGATTTAAATAATTAGTAAAATTCTCTTTCTATTCTCTCCCTCTGCGTCCTCTGCGTTCTCTGCGGTTAGTAAAAAAAATCTGATTAACCACCCGCCTGACCCGGAAACCCAGAAAATACTTTTATCTCAAATATTGAAAAAATGTAAAATTTTGTATAGGAAATTAGCCAACCCCACGAAAATAGACGATAGTTGATAATCAACAGATTTCGAGAGTCCGCAAAAACAAGTTTAAATCAGGTAATAAAATGGTAGTAGCAGCACCTGTTCAATCCGGCAGTCAGTCGATTTTTCAAGCTCGTTACGACAACTTTATTGGCGGTTCGTGGGTAGCACCAGTGAAGGGGAAATACTCGGAAAACCTTTCTCCAATTACCGGAAAATCAATTTGTCAAATTCCCCGATCGAGCGCGGAAGATGTAGAATTGGCCCTAGACGCCGCCCACGCCGCGAAAGACAAGTGGGGTAAGACGAACCCCGCAGAAAGGGCGCGGGTGATGCACAAGATTGCCGATCGCATGGAAGAAAACCTCGATCGCCTCGCCATCGCCGAAACCTGGGACAACGGTAAACCAATTCGCGAAACCCGCCTCGCAGACATCCCGCTGGCGATCGACCATTTCCGCTACTTCGCAAGCTGTATCCGAGCCCAAGAAGGGTCGATCGGCGAACTCGACGAAACCACAGTCGCCTACCACTTCCACGAACCCCTAGGCGTCATCGGACAAATCATTCCCTGGAACTTCCCGATCCTCATGGCTGCGTGGAAACTCGCCCCAGCCCTCGCCGCCGGAAACTGCGTTGTCCTCAAACCAGCAGGCCCAACCCCCGCATCCATCCTAGTATTGATGGAAATCATCGCCGATTTAGTACCGGATGGCGTCATCAACGTCGTCAACGGGCCAGGCGCCGAAATCGGCAAAACCCTCGCCACCAGCCCCCGGATTGCCAAAGTAGCCTTCACCGGCGAGACAACCACGGGTCGGCTGATTATGCAATACGCCTCCCAAAACGTCATCCCCGTCACCCTAGAATTAGGCGGAAAATCGCCCAACATTTTCTTTGAGGATGTCTGCGCCCAAGATGACGATTTTTTGGATAAAGCAGTCGAAGGCTTTGTGATGTTTGCTTTCAACCAAGGCGAAGTTTGCACTTGTCCCTCGCGGGCGTTAATTCAAGAGTCGATTTACGATCGATTTATGGAAAGGGCGATCGATCGCATCCGCCAAATCAAACAAGACAACCCCCTAGATCCAACAACCGCCCTCGGCGCCCAAGTCTCCGTCAACCAGATGGAAAAAATCGCCGAATACGTCAAAATCGGGCGTGAAGAAGGCGCAGAATGCCTGATTGGCGGCGACAGAAAAATCATGTCCGGCGACTTACAAGACGGCTATTATTTCCAGCCGACAGTCTTCAAAGGAAACAACAAAATGCGAATTTTCCAAGAAGAAATCTTCGGCCCAGTATTAGCAGTCACCACATTTAAAGACGAAGCCGAAGCCTTAGAAATTGCCAACGATACCCTCTACGGTTTAGGCGCCGGAGTTTGGACGCGCGACATCAACACCGCCTACCGCATGGGCCGCGCCATTCAAGCAGGCCGCGTGTGGACAAACTGCTATCATTTGTATCCCGCCCACGCAGCCTTCGGCGGCTACAAATCATCCGGTATCGGCCGCGAAAACCACAAAATGATGCTCGATCACTACCAGCAAACTAAGAACTTATTAGTTAGCTACAGCCCCAAAGCTTTAGGCTTCTTCTAAGCAGTAGGTACTAACCAACAGTAGGGTGTGTCAGGGGAGAGATTTTGAGTTTACAGTCAAAATATTCAGCCCTGACGCACCCTACAATCATCGCAAATAAATAATTCCTTCTTCCCTCGGACTTATTCCCTCGGACTTCTCCTATGACAACAATTCCCAAAGTCACCGCCACAGAAGCCGCCTTAAAACTAATAGATTACCTCAAAACCCAGCACGGAGAATTGATGTTTCATCAATCCGGCGGGTGTTGCGATGGTAGTTCTCCCATGTGCTATCCTAATGGTGAATTGATAGTTGGCGATGGCGATGTGTTGCTGGGAAAACTAAGCAGTTGTCCCTTTTATATTGCTGCGCAGCAATACCAACATTGGCAGCACACGCAGTTAATCCTAGACGTGGTATCGGGGCCCGGAGGCAGCGATTTTTCTCTGGAAGGGCCCGACGGAGAGCGTTTTATTACTCGTTCTCGCTTGTTTTCCGAAAGCGAAAAATCTGCAATTTAGTAGGATTTTTAAAAGCGAGGTTCATGATTGGCACGCTCAAAAATTGTCTGTTGTTACATATCATATCCGCTCGCCAGACCGTTAATAAGATTATTTGGCAGTCAGGACTCCAGTCCTCTCAACTATGACGAGTCAAGTTCTCACCACCAACCATTTTTATTAGGAGAAATCGAGCGGACATAATATTATACAAATAAACCGGCTGAAGTCAGCTTGCGATCGCCAACAGTTTAAGCTTCAGTATTTTTAATTAAAGCCAATTCAATTTTGTCATCTGCCTTAGGAGTAACTTCTGCGCGCAAACCGGGGCCAAAAAAAGTAGCTATTTTTTGTTGCTTTTCTTCCCAGGCTTCTATCGGCATCAGGGGCGAATAAAAATCTAGAATTAACCCATAAGCGCCCTCAACATCAACTTCCCGCAACCCCCTGAGGAGAGGGCGTTCCTCGTCTGTCGGGGCTAGGCCCAAGCGTTCCAAAGCGTCATCTAAGTGGGCGGGTTGGCCGTAGCGAAATCGGGTGACATCTTTGCGGACTTGGTTTTGAGTATCAGTGGCCTGACTTTCTCGCAGGAGGATAACTTCAGGAGAAGTCGGTTCAGTGAACTCCGCTGGTTCGAGTTCGGCTGCTTTGAGCGCCAATCCTCCCAACAACAGGGGAATTCCATAAAAAAAACCTGCTAGGTTGAGGGTAGGTTTGTCGGTGAAGTAGGCGTAAAACCCGACTGCTGCTAAAATACCGCCCACAACTAAGGCTAGGCTTGCTAAAGAAATTTTACGAAACATATTAGTGAGGTAAGTAGCTGGAATCGACAATATACTTTAATTATTATCAGGCAAGAAGTCTGGAAAAAATTTAGTTTTTTTGCCAAAATCCCCGCGAAAACTGCTAGCATCGATGAGCGCGGGATATCTGTGCATCCACAATCTTGTCTCTAGCTTCAAAAAACTATCCCGCTTTCCCTTGGCGCGGCGCCACCGATCGAGATCCTGGTTAATTGTGGGGCGTTGGTTCCAGAAGGCAATCGAGATCGGCAGTATCATCCAAGTATACAGAGCGGCGATCGCGATCGACCCTCTTGCCCTTTCAACCAATTTTCGGACATGATCAAAGACGAAGACAAACAAACTGCGGTCGCCAACAAGTCTGTTCTAGAACAGATTAACTCGCTCAAACGCGAAGATGAAAGACTTTATAATATCTTAGCGATCGATGTCTGGGCCCTAGCTAAGACAATGGATGAATATCAACCGGGATTTTGGGCTGCTTTTATGAAAAACCGCGAGAAAGCCCTGAAGCGCTTTTTATCGGAAATGATGAAAAACAAACCCGCTGATACCAAACGTCCGCCTTTTCTGCGCTGAACTTTTGATGTACAATCAAATTATAACACAGACTCAAAAACCACTGGTATCCCTCGTCACTTCCCAGATAAAAACTGTGAAGGATTGGCTGTCCAAAGGTAAGTCGGTGAATTAAAAATCCCTGTCTGCGCGCAGGAGGGAAACTCAAATATTTTTGTTAATACTAGCAAGCAAAGGCAAAAAACAATGGATGTACAAACAATCAAAGAGCGCGTAGCAGAAATCGAAGTCAAGCGGGCATCCCTCGTACGACTGTTAGATCGATCGGACTTGGGAGCCCTGAGAATAGATGTCAGTCAGGCGATCGAGGAAATTGATGATTTGTTAGAAGAATTTAAGCGCACTTTTAACAGTTGACGGTTAACAGTTGACAGTTGACTGTTGTAACGGACGTGTCAATTATTGACTAAATACGGTAAAAAACCGGGTTTCTACGAGTTTTGGGTTGAGCAACCATAAATCTCCGAAGAAACCCGGTTTCTGAACTCGGCGCGCGGGTAAGAAACCGGGTTTCTACGAGTTTTGGATTGAGTAACCATAAATCTCCGAAGAAACCCGGTTTCTGAACTCGGCGCGCGCATCCTACCATACTTGTCAACTGTCAACTGTCAACTGTCAACTGTCAACTGTCAACTGTCAACTGACTAATTCATCGCCATATCCATCAAAATTTGCTGACAGCTCACCTCCGGGTTATTAGCAGGTGGGCGCCGCTGAGAATAGTGTCCACCCGGCTGCAAATCCCAAGCTTGGCGGTTGTCCGCCAACATCACACCCAAAATTTCTTGCAACTCCATCACTATAGTCGGATCTTCGACTTGGACGATCGCCTCAACCCGTCTGCTAAGATTGCGCTGCATCCAGTCAGCAGAACCAATATACACCTCTTCCTCACCACCGTTGAAAAAATAAAACATCCGCGAATGCTCTAAAAAGCGGCCGATAATACTGATAACTCTAATATTTTCGCTCACACCCTCAACCCCGGGACGCAAACAGCAAATCCCCCGAATAATCAAATCAATCTTAACACCCGCTTGCGAAGCTTCGTACAAAGCAACAATAATTTGAGGGTCAACTAAAGCATTCATTTTAGCGACAATCCGGCCGCAGCTACCAGTTCTGGCTTCGGTTTGTAAGCGGCAGAATTCGGCCTCGCGGCGGATTAAAGCTAAAAATCGATCGCGCATATTGACCGGCGCCACCAACAATTTACGATAAGTTGTCTGTCGCGAATAACCAGTTAAATAATTAAACAAGTCCGTCAAATCTGAACCCAAATCCTCGCGACAACTCAACAAACCCACATCCGTATATATTCCAGCCGTTTTAGGGTTGTAATTCCCCGTGCCGATGTGAACGTAGCGGCGAATGCAGCCATCCTCGCGGCGGACTACCATCACCACCTTAGTGTGCGTTTTCAATCCCACCAAACCGTAAACGACGTGGACTCCTGCTTGTTCTAACTTGCGCGCCCAATTAATGTTATTTTCTTCGTCAAACCGGGCTTTGAGCTCGACCAAAACAGCTACTTGCTTGCCGTTTTCCGCTGCTTGAATTAAGGCGCTGACGATCGGCGAATCACCAGAAGTGCGGTATAAAGTCATCTTAATCGCTAACACCGAGCGATCGTGCGCCGCCTCAGTAATAAACCGCTGGACAGTCGCCGCAAACGAATGATAAGGATGGTGCAGCATCAAATCGCCCTGGCGGATCGCCGTGAAAATATCCTCACCCTCCTCAACATCCAACATCGATTTACCTACGATCCTCGGCGGTTCCGAATTCCGCAAGCGGGGCGGCACCACCGGAGCCCAAGCCGGATCTTTGAGTTCCGGCACCGGCAGCCCAATCAAAGACATCAAATCCTTGAGGCCTAGCAGCCCCTCCACAGCGTAAACATCCTGCTCGCCGAGATCCAACTCATCTATCAACATATCTCGCAGTGCAGGCGGCATAATCGCTGGAATTTCCAGACGCACCGCAGAACCTGTAAACCGGCGTTTGCGGAGTTCCTGTTCGATCGCCAACAGCAAATCATCAGCCTCATCTTCCTCCACAGTCAAATCGGAATTGCGAGTAATCCGAAACGGGTGATATTCCTGAATATCCATCCCGGGAAACAAAGCCTCTAAATTGTGAGCGATTACCTGTTCGAGAGGTACTCCCGTCCACACAGGAGTTTTGCCCCTTTGTTGCCACTGCAAATCTGCCGGTAAGGGCAAAAATCTGGGCAGAACCTGTGGTACTTTGACGCGGGCAAATAGTTCCTCACGAGTGTCCGGGTCTCTGACAACTACTGCTAAATTAAGACTGAGATTCGATAGAAAAGGGAACGGATGACTGGGGTCAACTGCTAGGGGTGTGAGCACAGGAAATACTTGTTCTTTAAAGTAACGGTGCAAGTAATTTCGTTGTTCTTGATTGAGGTCAATGTAGTCGAGAATGTGGATGCCGCTTGCTGCTAATTTGGGC
The DNA here is from genome assembly GCF_036700185.1 of Microcoleus sp. BM001215392. NCBI lineage: Bacteria > Bacillati > Cyanobacteriota > Cyanophyceae > Oscillatoriales > Microcoleaceae > Microcoleus > Microcoleus sp. BM001215392. The sequence goes on from NZ_JAUBOJ010000062.1 coordinate 23,055, forward strand.
CGCAGAGTTTGCTCAAAATACGAGTGTTGCTGAGTCACCATCGGCAAAAGCCGCTTGTTGATGGCATCTAGCTGTTGTTGGGGAGTGCTGCCGTCGGCGGTCAATTTGCTGACTTTAGCTTCTACTTGCTGTTTCAGTGCCGCCACTCGCACCATGAAGTATTCGTCTAGGTTAGAGCTAAAAATAGCGAGGAATTTGAGTCTTTCTAGCAGGGGCGTGCGGGGGTCTAGGGCTTCGTGGAGCACGCGGTTGTTGAATTCCAGCCAGCTTTGTTCTCGGTTGAAGTAGTATTGCGGGTCGCTGAGATTGATTTCGGTGTAGGTTTTGGCTGGGGTCTTTTTTTGCTTGGACATGGTTTGGGGAGTCTTGCCGGGAGGCTCGATTGCATCTGTACCATTATTAGTATCGCAGCAGTATTGCGGTAGTGGCGCAGGGGCGGGCGATCGAAATCGTCGCACGCCAGACAGACTCTCACCCGATCGAGCCAGGGAATCAACAGCACCTAACCCTACGGGACTATATTTATTTGCGTCCGTCACCCTTGTTTGGCGGTTCTTCTTGCTGTTCTTGAGGTTTAGGTGCGATCTCAACTAATTCTTTTTTGTCTGGTTGGGGAGTTTCTGGAGTTGAGTTAGTCATTGAGTTTTGTCCTAATTTATAGATGCACTGGTTAATTATATCGTTTCCGGCTGCGAAGGTATTGCTGTAGATAACGGTAGGAAGATCGAGACCAATAATTCTCATGAAGTGGGATTTAAGTTTAATCAGGCATTAGCAATATCTCGCTGCGTCAAGCGGGTGTTCAAACGAGAGGCTTGTCAAAATTTATGAAAATGCCAAAAATTGGATTTTCGGCGCTTATCTCAATTTTAGCGGCGCTGACTGTAAGTAAGTCGGTGTAAATAATTCAAGGTTTGTAGGTATCGGCTCCTTTCCTATAAAAAAGGGTTCCATCCCTCACTACGAAAAAAGCGAGCGTAATTGTCAAATTACTTAACATACTTTGTTTGATTAGCGCCTACTTACTT
>NZ_JAUBOJ010000063.1:0-23647 GCF_036700185.1 Microcoleus sp. BM001215392
AAGGAAAGGGGTGCATCTCTATTTGGCAAGGGCGAAGCACCTGACGGCAGACAATTTATTAGTGAGTACCAGAGATTTACTGCCGTCAGGTGCTTCGCCCCTACGAATATATTTAAAAAAATAAGATGCACCCAAGGAAAGGCTCAAGAAAGTGCCGAAGGTTCTTCCACAATAGCTCAGATTCTGGCTAAAATAGACTTTGTTGAAATCGCAATTACCGTCGGATTCACCGTCTAACTCACGTTTGAGGATAAGTCTATTTATTTACTTTAGCTATTGTTTCGCACGCTGCCATCGGGCATTAGCGTTTCCTCAAAATGGCAATCTCGAAATTCGACCCCGAATATATCATCTTTCACCCCGAAATCGGCTTCACGGAAGTCAGTTCTGGTCAACTTGGCTTCATCAAAATGAACACTGTGCAACCTAGCTCCCTTGAAGGTTGCCTCCGTCAAATTATTGCAGATAAAGCCGAGACTGTCTATTCCTGCCTTATTAAATTTGGCTTTACTGAAATCAGCACAGAAAAAACTCCCCTCAGCGAACCCAGCTCCCGTCAAGTCAGCTCCGCTCAAATTGGCATGGTCAAAAACTGATTGGAAGAAACGGGTTTCGCGCAAAATAGCATTGCTCAAATCTGCTCCTTCAAAATTGCTTTTATCCCAATCAACCCTAGTCAAGTCAGCTCCCCGCAAAATCATTCCACCCATGTAGCCTGAGATCGGTAGGATGTTACTATTACGCAAAATAATACCGCTCAAATCCAATCCTTTTAATTGCCCGAGATCCCAAGACTTGCGTTCCTGGCTGCAATTGGAGCTCTTTACCATCAAGCCGCTGAAATTTCTCTCCCCAGTCGCATAACGATTGATGATATCTGTAAACAGCATCTTTTCCATTTGGAAAATGGCGGTATCTATCTGCGCTCCCTGAAAGTTAGCACCTTCAATATTCGCGTCAACCAAGAATGTCATGCTAAAATTTGCCGAAGTACAATTAGCATCAATCAACTGGACATCACTCAAATCAGCTCCCCACAAATTAGCGCGACCCAGATTAGCACCTTCCAAGTCAACCTCTCGTAAGTCCGCATCACTGAGGTCAGCTTCTTCTAAGCAAGCATTACTTAAGTTAGCGCGACTGAGATTAGCAGTGCTCAGGTTAGAAGAAGCTAGATTGACTCCGCTGAGATTGGTTTCTCTCAAATTAGCACCTCTCAAATCAGCGCCACTGAGTTCGATGCCACTCAAGTCCGTGTTTGCTAGATTGGCATCGACTAAGCTAATTCCGGAGAAATCTCTCTCGCCATCGCCATAGCGTAGGAGCAATTCTTCTGTGCTCATAACTATCCTAGTAAAGGTCTTTTATGTTTACACTATCCATCGTACTTTATTCACCCATGAGCGATTCGCCGGGTGCATCTCTATGAGTGCAAGGGCGAAGCATTTCGGCAAACAATTTATTAGTGAGAATCAGAGATTGACTACCGAAATGCTTCGCCCCTACGAATATATTTGCATTCATTGAGATGCAAACGCTTCGCCTCTGTGTTGATTGAATTAATTCCTACTCTTGAGCTGCGTAAGTTATGAGCAATTATTCAGGATCTATAACTTTGATTGTTAATCTGTTTAGATTGAAATTTATCTACTGCTCTTTTACCCCTTATCCCGATCAAAAATACGATTCAACATAGATAATTTAATTTAATTTAATAAAAAAGCGATCGCCCTTTTGTTCCGCTTCAAAAAAAGCCGATCGCCCGCCCGCACAATTTACGCTGCTGATTGCCCTTGCATTTCCAGCAACTCAGGAATCGTCACAAACCGATATCCCTCTTTTTTCAAACCAGCAATCATCTCCGGTAAAGCCTTGATAGTACGAGATCGATCGCCCCCGCCGTCGTGCATCAACACAATCGCCCCCGGCTTCGCACCTTTCAACACATTCTCAACAAAAGCGGACGGTTGAGCGCGCGGATCGGTATCGGCAGAAGTTACCGACCACATCACCACAGAATAATTCTGTTCCTTAGCATACTTTGCCAAACCATTAGTCAAAACTCCTCCCGGCGGGCGGAAATAAGTAGTCTTAACTCCCGTCGTTTCGTAAATAAGTTTTGCCGTGCGATCGATTTCACTAGCCGCCGTCGCCGCATCCATCGGATCGTACGGGTGATGCCACGTATGATTGCCGATCGCGTGACCTTCGGCCACAACTCGACGAGCAATATCAGGAGAAGTTTCGAGAGATTTACCTATCCAAAAAAATGTTGCTTTAATATCATTTTGCTTGAAAATATCGAGCATTTGTTCCGTTGTTTCTGGCCACGGCCCGTCATCAACTGTTAAAGCAATAACTTTCTGAGAATATTTGATTGTTCCTTCAAAAACTGTTTTTCCCTGAAACTGCTCTGGCGGCACAAAAGTCAAGTTTTTTTCTTTGGATTCCAATACGGTGAGAAGTTCCTCAATTGTGCGATCGAGATTAAAGCCTGTTCGATCGTCGCCAACCTCTTTTACTGAGGGATTTACGGTGAACGATTGCTTGAGGTTCTGCACGGCGGCGGTTGCAGGTTTGTCGCTTCCCTGTTGGTTTCCTGGGAGCAGCGTACCGAGGATAAAGCTAATCGCAGCGGCGGCCAGGGCGATCGCCACAAAACGCCATTTTGTTCTCAGTCTTTGAAACAGATGATTTCCGGTCACTTGGGATTCCTTTCACTCCACACTGCCGATAATGATAATGGGAATTTCAGGGAAAAGAAACCTTATTTTTGATAAATATGTCTCAGCGGGGATTGACAGCGCGATCGGAAGGGCGATCGAATCCGGGCGATGAAAATGGGCGATCGTCCGCGGGCGATCGAATCCGGGCGATCGTCCGCGCGCCAACACAGACACTCACGCGCCTCCGTGGGTTGAAGAAATTAAGGGCGATTTCAATCACCCGATATATTTAGGAGGTTAGAAGTTTCTTAAGTCCACGGAGGTGGACATTGTTTGTGTAGCCGCGATTTCTAATCGCCCGGTATATTTTATCGCCCGGTATATTTATCGCCCGGTATATTTATCGCCCGGTATGTTTATTTAAAGCCTTGCCGCCAGTAAATCCCGAATAATTGGGATTTTCGCCGCAATTTGCGCTCTTTGGTACCTCTGTTTGCTGCCAACTATCGCGCCCTGACAGCCTCGCAACCCACTGCTGCAACTGCGGATACTCATCAAAAGATATCCCCAACATCTCCACAGAAGGCACCGCAGTCCCAGCCACCACTTCCGCCAAAGAAAACTGTTCGCCAGCAAAAAAAGTATGCCGATCGGCCAACAGACCCTCACAAAACCTCAGCACCGTTAATATCTGTTGCTTTGACTGTGCCAACTTTTCCTCAGTGTCTCCCGGCACACCCAGCATTTGCCTGGTTAAGGGAAACATTGCCGGCAACAGTTGATTTAACGTCAGCATCGACACCATCCGCACAATTCCCAAGGCTTTCGCCTCTGTCGGTAGCAGCGGGGGCGTCGGATATTTTGCATCTATATAATCGAGAATTGCCAGGGACTCCACCAAAGTCAAATCTCCATCCACCAACGCCGGTATGCGGTGAAACGGGTTAATTGCCAGAAAATCCGGTGCAAATTGGTCGCCGTCGAGGTTAAGTGCGATCGGCTCAAACGCAATTTGTTTCTCCAGAAGTGCCACCCATACGCGACGAGAATTCAGAGAGATCGGATTGTAGTACAGTTTCAGCATCGGATTTACCACGGGCTACAACACCAGTTTCGCAGCCAAATGTCTTGATTTTACGTAGTTTGGCAGAGTGGGAGTGTTGCGAAAGGGCGATCGAACCCCATGAAAAAAAACTAATTTAAAAAAAAGTTGTATTACCCCCTTGACAGTCTTGTATTACACAATGTAGTATAAATGTATGGCGAAGGAGAAAGAGCTTCAAAGCTTTATCTCACAAGCAATACGAACCTTGACAACCGAATAGGAAATTAACAATGTCACATAATTTTGGACATTTGGCGGTGTAGACTCCGGCAACCATAACCCCCTAGGCTTGTAGTACGCGGAATCAACCGCCACCCCGTCCAAACACAAACCTTGTGGGGCTGTAGCTCAATTGGGAGAGCGTCGCTCTGTCACAGCGAAGGTAGCGGGATCGAAACCCGTCAGCCCCGTCAAGCAATTTTTTATGAGGCTGCTCCCGAATCCGATCGCCCTGGTTCCCCGGCGGGAGGGGGGAACAAGATTCTTCTCAAAGTCCCCCTTCTTAAGGGGGATTTAGGGGGATCGAAATATATGCAACTTCACATTAAATTGGCATCAAGCAATTTTAGATTTTGGATTGTGGATTTTGGATTGTGAGATTTTCAATCAAAATTGAAAATCTTAAATTGAAAATAACAGCTTTACTTGCAGGAGCAATCTAAAATCTCAAATCTCAAATCAATAGTCCCGTAGGCAAAAGTCAAGCCGTCTGCCCCTCAAGCAGAAGATTGCGAGTGCAAACCTCGTCGGGACTCCCAGGTTAGGTGGCTGAGTGGCTCAAAGCATCGGTCTGCAAAACCGAATTTCGCGGGTTCAAATCCCGCCCTAACCTCTGTGCCCAATCGTAATTAAAAATTACATAAATTCCAGGAAATTCAAGTATAAATTTAATTATTTAGGGTACGCACTGTCAGGTCTGTCATTCTACAAAACAGAGGAAGTAAAGCCTAATAGACATTGACGGAGGTTAGAACTTATGAATACAAAAACTACCGTTCTTTCAAAGTTCATCCCCAACGAGGCATCAAATAATAGTGCCAGCTTGGAAGATCAGTTGACTGCGTTCGTTCAAAAATCCCTTGCTGACAGCTATTCTCAAGACGTTGATGCTACTTTGCAACAGCTTGATGCGGCATGGGAAGCTCAGAAATTGGTTTGGCAACTGCGAGATGAGGCCCAAGTTTAATCGGCGAATTTCCAGAAGCTTACTTTTTTGGCTCTCAACCTAACTGATAACTTTGGAGAGTATTTTCAGGATGTAAATCCAATGACAACTTTATTGCGCGATCGAATGAAAGCGCTACTGTAATCTTCTGGAACCGCTGGTGGCAGCGGAAGTGATGCCACCACAAGCAGGGATGGTGTAACTGGCAACACTCTGGTCTCCAAAACCAGCATTCTGAGTTCAAATCTCAGTTCCTGTGCCAAATTTTTAGTGCTGTAGGCAAATGGTTTAAGCCGCTTGGTTTTCACCCAAGTGATTTGCGGGTTCAACTCCCGTCAGCACTTTGTGTGGGTCGTTGGCAGAATGGTTTTGCAGCCGCCTTTTAAGCGGATGGATCGAGGTTCAATTCCTCGGCGACCTACCAAATTTTATATCCTGGGTCGGTTCTCATATTGGTATGAGTAGCTGTCTGTAAAACAGTAGCTTAAAGCTTTGCTGGTTCGATTCCAGCCCGACCCATTCGCAACTGTATTATGACTTACACAAAAAACCCGGTTTCTGAGAAAATTCTTGCATCTCTACGAGAGATATTGAGATAGAAACCGGGTTTTTGACCCCCGTGGGTAAGTCCTGTGTATTTAATATGCAGTTGCGATCGAGAGAATGTGTTGTAATCGGACAACAACTCAGTCTGCGCAACTGAAGATTTGGGGGTTCAAATCCCTCCGTTCTCGCTCATTGAGGAGAGGTGGCCGAGAGGCTTATGGCGCTTTCCTGCTAAGAAAGAGCGGCTTAAAAACCGTCGTGGGTTCAAATCCCACCTTCTCCGTTTTCCCCCGATAGCTCAGTTGGTAGAGTGCTTGTGTGAAGAACAAGAGGGCGTCAGTTCGATACTGACTTGGGGGATTGCGTTGCCTTATAGCTCAATGGTAGAGCTGCACGCTGTTAACGTGATGGTTGTAGGTTCGAGTCCTACTGAGGCAGCCATTTTACACAAGGTTAAAAAGTTGGTAAAGCATAGTGCAGATCTCAATTTATAATAATAATTAGTTGAGTTCTACACTTTTAATGAAATACACCAAAGAAATCTTGGAAGAAGCTGTTAAAAATTCATGATCTATCAGTGGGGTTTTAAGGCAACTTGGTATGGCAGGTGGTGGAAGTCATGGTCACATAACTAGGCGGATTAAAGAGTTGGGGATTGATACCTCTCACTTTAAACAATCAGAGCAAAGTTTGAAAGGGCTTAACCCCAAAAAGCCTTGGCAAGAAATTTTGGTTTTAAGTTCTCGCGATCGAAGAACACAAGCATTCCTACTGAGAAGAGCCTTAATGGAAATGGGGAGAGAGTATAAATGCGAAAACAATAAATGTTTGGTTCAAAATGAGTGGTTAGGAAATAAGTTAGTTTTAGACATAGATCATATCAATGGGAATTGGAAAGATAATAGACCAGAGAATCTCAGATTTCTTTGCCCTAACTGTCACAGACAAACTGAAACTTATGGAAGTAAACGCAGAGTTACAGAACCAAATAATTACATAGCTCACCAAAACAAGAGAGTTCCTCATATGAAAGCCAGAAAAGTTGAACGTCCCTCTAAAGAAGAGCTAGAAAAAATGATCTGGGAAAAACCAACCACTTCCTTAGCAAAAGAATTTGGTGTAAGTGGCAAAGCAATAGAAAAATGGTGTAAAACTTATGGGGTTCAGAAACCGCCAAGAGGATATTGGAGCAGAAATAAAAAATATTAAATATCTAAATATTTAGTAAGTTGAGTAAATGTTATTGGGATGTCGCCTAATTGGTATGGCACCGCTCTTTGAAAGCGGCAAAATGCAGGTTCGATCCCTGCCGTCCCAGTTCTGCTATTACCAAAGCAGATTAATTATGCTCCTGTAGCCCAACTGGCAGAGGCTGCAAGCTCAAACCTTGTGTGTTACTGGTTCAAATCCAGTCAGGAGTACCAAATTTTTCACTAAGTTTATACTTGCTCTTGTGGCGGAATTGGCAGACGCGGCAGACTTAAAATCTGTTCTATTTTGATTGTGAGTTCGAGTCTCACCTGGAGCATGAACGGGATGTGGCGCAACTTGGTAGCGCGGCGGCTTTGGGAGCCGAAGGTTGCAGGTTCAAATCCTGCTATCCCGACTTTACCTCTATGATGCAATTAGTAGACATCTCTTGTTGAGTGCAAGAGTTTTGTTGGTGCAAATCCAACTAGGGGTATTGGGTATCAGAACCCAAAAGTGCGATCGATTTTGCCCCTGTAGCCCAATTGGAAGAGGTGCCTCGCTTAGAACGAGGAGGTTGCTGGTTCGAGGCCAGCCAGGGGTATTTGGTGATATCGCGGGTGAAGTAGCCTGGGTAGGCTTGGAGGTCTCATAAGCCTCTTCATAGCAGGTTCAACTCCTGTCCCCGCCACCAAAATTGCAGGTGTGATGTAATTGGCAACATGAGGCTCTTGTAAAGCTTTCTTGCGAGTTCAAATCTCGCCACTTGCTTGGGAAAATACGATCGCTCTTTAGGCAGAATTGCGATCGCCACCTTCCCAAATTTGCAGTTGTCTTTCTGCTGCAACAAAACAGTTAACATAGGGCGTGGGATACACAAAATAATCGTAAGCCAGAGCCATTTGCCGCGCGGCTTCGCGATAAGGAACTCGGCCTATCCCCGTTCCCAATCCCGGACAAACGACACTCTCAATTTTACGTTCTGCGTGTCTGTTGTAGCGCCGAATTGTTAAGAGCATTGCCCACATTGCCACATACGGAATATCTGTTCCTACGACAGACATCGGTACGCGCATGGTGGGAGTATGAGCGAGAAAAGGATGTTTGGGATGGTGAGTTTCGACGATAAATGACGTGCCAACGGGTTGTTCGCCTAAATAGTCTTCCAAGATATGCTGCTGAACCCCAACCATCAGAGAATGACCGAAAAAATCAACAATGGCTGCATCGATACCGCCATCCATCATGCCAAATGAATTGGCGGGACTAACCAAACAGTCATACTCGGTTAAATCCTCGAAACGTTTGTGGGTAATTTCGACATTGGGTAGGTAGAAAAAATGCTCTTGGAAGGCGGCGAAGAGTTCGGGATTGGGTGCTGTAAGTATCAGTTTCATGTGTTTTATCTCCGCTCCCTAGTTTAGCAAATTACTAATGGCGATCGCACTCATTTTCCCAAAAACTTGCCATAATTGAGGTAGAGTAGTTCAAGGTTAAACTATGCTAGCAACTGACAACACCTCAATGGGAAAAATTATTACCACACTCACCGTGACTAACCGGATCGATCAGGCCAATGCAGAACGCGGGATTATCCCTTCCGAAGAAGTACGTTCCGTAACTTTGGATAATGTGCTAGTTGATACAGGGGCAACAACCCTTTGCTTGCCACCGCAGATTATTGTGCAACTTGGTTTGTCGCTGCTCAAAGAAGTGGATGTAGAGACGGCAAATGGCATTGGTAAAGCCAGAATTTTTCAGGATGCTAAAATTTCTTTGGTCGGACGCGAAGGCACATTTGAGTGTTTGGAATTGCCGGGAGGTATGAATCCTTTATTAGGCGTGATTCCTCTGGAAGCGCTGGGAATTGAATTAGATTTGAAAAATCAGCGGTTAGTAATTTTACCCATCAGTCCAACACAAACTTACTTGACAATTTTATAGGGCTGGATATTGAAATTAAAGAGATAAAATCGCTAAACTAATTGCGGATATGGTGTAACGGTAGCATTCGAGTCTTCCAAACTCTAGGCACGAGTTCGAGCCTCGTTATCCGCTTGGCAAATTAAACAGTTGACAGTCGATAGTTGAGAGTTGATAGTTGCGTGTAAGCAGAAATATCAAATTTGTTTGCGGGTGTGATGTAAAAGCTAGCATCTGAGCGTGCCATTCTCAGCGCATGGGTTGGATTCCCATCATCCGCTTTGGTAAAAACGAGGTTTTCTTTAATCTAAAATCTCAAATTGCCAGATGTTTTAGGTTTTATTTAATCTAAAATCTAAAATCTAAAATCTAAAATTTCCAGTCCTGTAGCTCAGTCGGGAGAGCGCCTCTCTTACAAAGAGGATGTCACAGGTTCAAGCCCTGTCAGGACTACCAATTTATGGGAGTGTAGCTCAATGGATAGAGCGCCGCGCTATGCGCTACCGCGCACGCTTCGCTAACGGACGCGGATGTTGTGGGTTCGAGTCCTACCTCTCTCGTTGTTTTTGATTTAATTTAAGGAGGTTGATTCCATTGAATGATTAATTATTTGTACAGTGACTTATGCACTCGCACCAAAGAAACCGGGTTTTTCACCTAATCTGTTGGTTATAACGAAAGATTTTCGTGAAAAACCCGGTTTCTAGACCTCGGCGTGTAAGTCTTATATTAAACGCGATCGCCCTTTTGCGTGTCCCAATCTTTGGAGCCTACATACTTTAGTACGAGAGGAAAGGTAACGCTGTCAAAAACGGCGCGCGTTTGCGAACGAGGAGTGCAATGAACCCGGCAGGTTTGCTTAAAAGTAGCCATCCTTTAAAGAGTGTGTAATAACTCATCGGCGGAGTCCCTCTAGTAACTCAGAAAACGCTATGCTCTGATAACTCGCACGCCAAAAAGTGCGATCGCGCTATTTGAATTGGTTCGTAGTAAGGACTTCAGTCCTCTAAATTTGAGGGATAAATCCCTCACTACAAACCTTCTAGATTTCCCTTGCAAATCAACTGACAAATCAAGGAGTTTCCCATGCCTGTAATGCAAACATGGCCGAGCATCGAACTGCTGTACAATCTTCGTCGCAGTTTAGAATTGGTTGGGGAAACTCCGAAGATAACTTATCGAGCTAAAATTAAACTCGACGGTACTAATGGTGGCATTCAAATCTTTACTGATGGTAAAGTTGCTGTCCAAAGTCGATCGCAAATAATTTCCCCCGAAAATGACAATCTCGGTTTTGCTAATTGGGTGAATCAAAACATCGATTATTTTGCTAATTTGGCGAGTTCCGAACACGCAACTATTTTTGGGGAATGGTGCGGTAAAGGCATTCAGAAACGGACGGCTGTATCTGAGATCGATCGCAAAATCTTTGCAGTGTTTGCAATTCAATTCGGGGGCATAGATGGCAAAGTTGCAAAACTGGAAACCCACCCGGACAAAATCGGCGATTTTTTGCCAAAGCATCCCGATATTTTTGTCTTGCCTTTTTATGGAGAACCGATTGTTTTGGATTTTGGCGATCGCACTCAACTAGAATCGGCTGTTGCCATCCTCAATCAAGCGGTTGATACTGTAGAAAAAGTCGATCCTTGGGTGAAAGAAACTTTCGGCATCGAAGGAATTGGGGAAGGCTTGGTAATGTTTCCCGAAAGCGGCGAACTTGCAGAAAGGCTGTCCTATGCTGAATTGTTGTTCAAAGCCAAAGGCGAAAAACACCAAGCTGTCAAAACCAAACAACCCGTGCAAATCGATCCGGAAGTCGCTCAAAGTATTGACGATTTTGTGAATCTGTTTGTAACGCCCGCCCGATTAGAACAAGCCGTGACAGCAGTTGGGTGCGATCGATTTGAAATGGCAAAAATCGGAAATTTTTTGCAGTGGTTTGTGGCTGACGTGCAAAAAGAAAGTGTTGCCGAATTGGAAGCCGCTCAACTTTCTTGGAAAGAGGTTAACAAAGCCGTGATGAATGTGGCTAAAACATGGTATCAAGAAAAGTCTAAAGCTTTGTAGATACAGCAGATTTTATGTTTGTAGGAACGCGGCACTAACTTTCGTAGGGTCAACTCGATCGAATGATGTACAGATATCATACAGATATCATTTGTGAGTCCGACAGACCGACAGGGAATCAATTCCCTGTATCATAGCAAAAGTCCTCTAAAAGAGGACTGAAATCGAAAGCATTTTTAGTTACCTTGTTTGACAAGTATCCTGCTTTCAAGAATTGTATTTTACAGTCGGTTTTAACCGACTTTCGCTATGAGGCAGGGGTTTGAACCCCTGCCGGACTGCCGGACTGCCGGACTGCCGGACTGCCGGACTGCCGGACTGTCGGACTGTCGGGCTCCCGATTAATTGTAACTCTAACTTCTGTTCCCTCTCCTAACTGGCTGTTTACCGTTGGGTGGGAGCGGGTTTACTAGATTATCAATTTTAGCCAAATATTGTTGGTAAAACCCGCCCCGACAATAATTGCGATCGATTAACGCCTACACGATCGGACTCCCGATTAATTGTAACTGTAACTTCTGTTCCCTCTCCTAACTGGCTGTTTACCGTTGGGTGGGAGCGGGTTTACTAGATTATCAATTTTAGCCAAATATTGTTGGTAAAACCCGCCCCGACAATAATTGCGATCGATTAACGCCTACACGATCGGACTCCCGATTAATTGTAACTCTAACTTCTGTTCCCTCTCCTAACTGGCTGTTTACAATTAGCTGTGCATTAATACGATCGCACCTTTCTCTCATTCCCAAAAAACCAAATCCGCTATCAAAAAAATTACTTTCCATGTCAAATCCTTGTCCGTTGTCTTTGACTCGCAACATAAACCGATCGGTTTCATAAACTAATTCTATTTCGATCGCACTTGCTTTCGCATATTTAACCGCATTAGTTAAAGCTTCTTGGCCGACGCGTAACAGGTTATTTTCTACCTCTATTGGTAGCGAATAAGCTGGGCCAATGACTTCACAAACAATCCGCGTCTGCGTGTGTGAGGACATTTGTATAGAAAGGCGATCGAGAGCACTATACAAATCGCCATCTTCTAACAATTGCGGGCGCAGCCCTTGCACAGATCGCCTCGCTTCAGCAAGTCCATTTCGCGCCAATTCCCCCACGGTTTTCAGGTGTATCTGCGCCTGAGCGGGATTTGTGGCGATCGCCCTTTCTGCTGCTCCCAAATGCACGATAATTCCGGTAAAAGCTTGGGCTAAACTATCGTGAATTTCTCGCGCCATGCGGTTCCTCTCTTCCAGAATACTTTGCTCTACAAGTTGTTTAGAAAGCCTGACAATTCGCAATTGATTTTCGATACGAGCCAAAACTTCTTGCTGTTGAAAAGGTTTTGTGATGTAGTCGGCACTGCCAAGAGAGAACGCTTTGACTTTATCAAATACATCGTGCAAAGCACTGATAAAAATTATCGGGATTTCTTGAGTTTTTTCACAAGCTTTTAGTTGCTCGCAAATTTGATAGCCGTCCATTTGAGGCATCATGATATCTAGTAATATTAAATCTGGTAAGTTGGATTCGATAAACTTGAGAGCTAATTTGCCGCTGGGAGCGAGATGGACTTTATAACCAGCAGCCGATAGGATTCCTCTTAACAAATGCAAGTTTTCCGGGCTATCGTCGATAATTAAAATAGTTTCTTGGGCGTTCACGATCCATCCCTCACAGAAGTTATTAACTCTAGCAACTGTTCGTATTGGAATTTTTGCACGCAACTTGCGATCGCGCTTGCTAAAGGTCGATTTATTTCGCTAATTTTACCCGTGACTGTTTGGATCGTTTCCAAATCGAGATTGCTAATTGCTTGCTGGAGGTCAGCTACTAATTCGCAAGGCAATTCACAAACAGCCTGTTTTGTCAATACATTGTTCTCAGTTTCTGTCAAATTATAGGCATCATTGATTTCTTCAAAAACAAATTGCACTCCGATATGTTTGTGCAGCGCATCAAAGATGTTTGCCTCTGTAAAAGGTTTGCGGATAAAATCATCGCAGCCGATAGAAAGAACAGCGACTTTTTCTTCCTCAAAGCTGCTAGCTGTTATGGCAATAATTGGGGTCGATCGAAATTCGATCCCCCCCCCGCCCCCCTTAAGAAGGGGGGAGCCGGATGATGCGCCGCCCCCCTTCTTAAGGGGGGAGCCGGATGATGCGCCGCCCTCATTCGCTCGGGGGGAGCCGGATGATGCGCCGCCCTCATTCGCTCGGGGGGAGCCAGATGATAGTTTGTCTTCCCTTTCTCTGGCTTTAATTTGTTTGGTGGCTTCGTACCCGTCCATCACGGGCATTCGCATATCCATAAAGATTAAATGCGGCGAGTTTTTCTGCCAACTTTCTATTGCTTCAATCCCGTTAGTGGCTTCGTAACTTTCAAAGCCGATCGACCCCAGCATTTTAACTAAAAGTTGCCGGCTATCCCCAGCATCGTCTGCAATTAAAATCCGATATTGCGGTTGATTCGGGGCGATCGCAATTACTCGGCGAGTTGGTTGTTCGCGTTTTAAATCGGCAGTTTCAAAAGCATTAACTTTAATATCAAACTTGAAAATTGTACCGCGTCCCGCCGCCGAATTTACGCTCATTTCTCCTCCCATCAACTGCACGAAAGAGCGGGCAATACTTAAACCCAATCCAGTTCCTTGTTGCGATTGTTGACCTGTTTTGGTTTGCACGAAAGCTTCAAACAAATTTTTTAACTCATCCGCATCTATTCCGGCACCCGTGTCTTCAATTTCAAAATGAATCGTTCCGGGTTGCGTGGCGCTTTTAATTCTGACATAAATGCTGCCAGCCGAGGTGAATTTAACCGCGTTAGCAAGCAGGTTAATCAAAACTTGGCGCAATTTAATCTCATCGGTTTGTACGTATTGGGGCACCTCGGGCATCCGCTCAATTAATAACTGCAATCCCTTGCTTTCAGCTTGAAATTGAAACATATATTTGATGTCGTTCAGCAGTCGGTGCAGGTCAAAATTTGTCGGGTTAATTGTCGCTCGTCCCGCTTCAATTTTGGACAAATCTAATACTTGATCGATCAGTGCGAGCAAATGTTCGCCGCTGCGGGAAATAATACCTAAATTTTCTTGCTGTTCCGGGAATAAATTAGAACTGCGATTCATCAATTGGGAAAAGCCGAGAATTGCATTCAGGGGAGTTCGCAATTCGTGACTCATATTGGCGAGGAATGTGCTTTTAGCTCGATTGGCGGCTTGTGCGGCATCTTCGGCGCGTTTTCTCTCGATGATTTCGCGCTGGAGTTCGAGAGTGCGATCGCTCACTTGCTGTTCTAAGGTGCGGTTGTAATCGGCTAGCAGCTTTTCGGCTTGTTTGCGATCGGTGATATCGGCAAAAGTGGCGATCGCATAATTAATTTTACCCGTTTCATCCACAATCGGCGTGCTGGAAACTTCCAAGGAAACAATCTTATCATGTCGGTGCAGTTCCAGATCGTCTACTTTGACAGTTTCACCCGCCAAAGAACGGACGATCGGCATTTGGGCGGTGGGATATAATTCGTTAGTTCCTGCTAGATAAACTTGACCAACTTCTGCAAATCGATCGGCATTTAATTCCGGTATATAATTGATGCCGCTGAGTTGGGAAGCTGTGGGATTTGCGTAGGAAATTTGTCCGGTGCTGTCAATCACTGTCACCCCGATCGGCATTGCATTGATAAATTGAGTCAAACGGCTTTCGCGTTCTTTTACTTCGGAGAAGAGTTTAGCATTGGTAAGGGCGATCGCGGCTTGTCCCGATAGCAATTGTAACACTTCCAGGCGATCGGGAGTAAAAGCTTGGGCGGTGAGGTTATTTTCGAGATAGACGATCGCACTCAGTTGACCTTGATTCATCAAAGCCGCGCACAAAATAGACTTGGGCTGGCGTGTTTTGATGTAAGGTTCGTTGGTAAATTGTCCTTCGCGGGTAGCATCGTTGAGGACTAAATTTTCTTGAGTGCGAGCGACATAATTGATAACAGCCGCGCAAATTTCCGGGCAATTTGCGATCGGAATAGATGGCAATACTTTGATGCCGTCCTTGACTGCACCTTCCGCTTTCACCAGTAACTTACCTTGCTCTTCTAAAATCAAATAACCTGTTTGCGCGCCCACATTTTCAATGAGAATTTTCATCAGTTTGGACAGCAAATCATCCAGTACAATTTCGCCGGAAATTGCCTCGGAAGCTTTCATGACTGTATCGATATCCAAAGAAGAACTATAACGGCGGCCGGTAGTTGATATAGTAGTTGAAATAACTTTATTTGTGGGTCGATCGATCGCAAATAATTGTGGGTATCGCGTTTCCAAATCTTGCACTTTAGCTACTGCACCCCAAAGTTGATAGCAGTAACGAGCTTCCTGCATATAAGCTTTAGCTGTTAATTCTTTCCCCCTGGATAAGTAGAATTTGGCTGCGAGTTCGTAAGCGAGGGCGGCTTCATGGATATACTCGTGTTCTTTGGCGAGTTGAATTGCGCGATCGTAATCATCCATTGCTTCGAGAAATTGTCCTAAAACTCGTGCTTTTTCAGCTTCAACTAAATAAAATTTATGCAAGTAATTCATGGGAGCGTGATGTGCCCATTTACACATCTTTTCTTGGTTGAAAGTAACTCGCTCAATCCTATTATTTTTATCATCAATCGTTGTTCTCTCGCTCAACAATCTTAAATAAACTAAAGAATCATAAAAATAAAACATCGGAACAGCAACTATTCCTGTCTCCCCACTTATATACTGTTTTGCCAGGTCTGTATTATTCGCAGCCAGACCATTATCTTCAAATAAAAAGCATAAAATCACTTTGTTCAAATAAAGCAAGAACAACCCGTGTTTGTCATTATTTAATAGATAGGTAGGAATTGATTCATCTTCATTATAAGCATCTCCTATTAACTGAATAGTATTGTTTGACTTAGCTTGTAAATTATGAACCACCTCCAACAGCATAGAGAGGTAATTCAAGCCACTTGTTTGTCTAAATTTGCTAATGATTTCACTGTAATTTACGATTTTTTCTTGTAGTTTTGCCAGTTCAAAGCCCATTGCATAAGAATTCAAAGGTCGCTCAAATAAAACATAGCCAATAAATTCCACGTCTCCTGTATCAACCGCACTATGATAAGCTTCTAATAACATCGATCTAGTTTCTTTTAAATGCTTTTTCCAATGGAGAATGTGATGGGCAATAGCATCTAAAACTTTAGCTTTGACTTCCCTAGCATTCAAGCGTTCTACTAACTTTAATGCCAATTGGGAAAACTGATAACCCAACTCAATATCTAAAACAATGCCACACAATACAACGCCGTAGGTCGCATAAGCAAAAGCAGACAAAATAGAATTTCCATATTTTATTGATAAATTGACATTAGCTAAAACCATTAATATCATTAAGTTGGGATTAGCTATATAGGTAGTCCCCATTAGTCTTGATAAAATCAATAAAGCGGCTAGAGGTTCGGGTTGTGTCATCTCGGGCAAGTCAAGCAAGTCCTCTATTTCCCAGCCAGCTAAAAGAGATTTTGTTTCTTCAAATCCTTTTTCAACATCCCTCATGTCTGGGTTGTCTGGTAAATTGATTCCCAATAAGTCTAGAAAATACAAACCGATTTTTATGCCTTCTTGAAAGTTGCTTTGAGACAGCGCTGTTTGAATTTTAAGATCGTAAATTTTTGCTCCATCGACCGCGATTTTAGCATTTTTCAGCACGAGGGCAGCTAAACTTTCCATCCTATCAAAGTCGCCCAAAATGTAAGCTAGCTCTGCGGCTTCTTGATGCAATTGCAAGCTGAGGTTGTATTGCGCCTGCCAACAGTTTTCTCCCAGCAAATTTATGCCTGTTTGCAGGTAGTTGAAAGCTGGCTGATAAGCTGCTGATGCCTTGGCTTTTTTGCCAGCAATCAGATTTAACTGAGCCAGTTCATCTTTTTCTGTTTGATGGGAAATTAGCTCGCAGCCGAAATTGAGTTGATTAACAATATCAAATATTTTTTCTTCTCGCTTGTCTAGCGGAGTATTTTGCAGCAGCATTTGCCCAATTTGTCTGTGGACAATCGGCTTATTTTCTTCGGCAATTAGCGAATAAGCAGCTTGCTGAATTCTGTCGTGGACAAATTTGTATTCTAGCGATTTGCTGCTGGGTAATTTACCTAAAATTTCTAATTCCACATCTCCCATATTCCCCAATAACAAAACTAAATTTTCTGCAACGGCTGCGCGCAAATCATCCGCCGTTTCTCCCAGGGATTTTTCGCGAATTGACGCTAGCGTTTTCAGCTCGAATTGATTGCCAATGCAGGCTGCTATTTTTAAAGTTTCCTGCGTATTATCTGACAGTTGTTGAATTTTGCTCGCCATCAACTCGACAACATTATCAGTGAATCCCCGCCCTTGAATTTCCTCTAAATCCCATTCCCATCGGCAAGCGGTAAAGTTAAATTGTAACAGCCCTTCCGTATCAAGCGATCGGAGAAATTCATTCATAAAGAAAGGATTCCCGCCCGTTTTGAAAAAGACTAACTCGGCAAGAGATTTGACTCTTGCTTCCGGGCAATTCAGGGCATCGGAAATCAGTTGAGTAACAGAGGCTAAATCCAAAGGTGACAGAAAAATGCGATCGACCTTTGCCCCTGTTTTGACAATCTCTGCAATCGTCAACATTAACGGATGAGCCGCAGCAACTTCGTTATCCCGATAAGCCCCAATTAAAAACAGTCCCGCTGGCGAAGCGCTCATCAGCAGTTGCATCAATTTCAGAGACGCCCCGTCAGCCCACTGCAAATCGTCGATAAATATTGTCAGTGGATGTTCGGGTTTGGTAAAGACTTTAATGAAGTTTTGAAACACAAAATTAAAGCGATTTTCCGCTTCAGCCGCACCCAATTCTGGCGGCGCAGGTTGCTTGCCGATAATTAATTCAATTTCGGGAATTACGTCAATAATGACTTGACCGTTAATTGCCAATACTTCTAATAGTTTTTCCCGCCATGCTTTGAGATTAGCTTCGCTTTCTGTCAACAGTTGTTTGGCTAAATCCTGAAAAGCGCTGACAATGGCACTGTAGGGAATGTTGCGCTGATATTGGTCAAATTTACCGGAGATAAAATAACCGCGCTGTTGAGTAATCGGTTTGTATAATTCTTGCACCAAAGCTGATTTTCCGATGCCGGAATATCCCGAAATCAGCATCATTGAACTTGTAGCACAGGCATCTTGCTTTTGCCCGCCTACTCCGGCAAAAGCTGCGAGCAAACTGTCAATTTCTCGCTCTCTGCCGTAAAGTTTTTGCGGGATTTGAAAGCGAGCGGAAATATCTTGACATCCCAGCGGAAAAATTGATATTATTTGATTGTCTTGTAATAGATGCAAGCACGATTCTAAATCGGCTTTAATTCCCAAAGCACTTTGATAGCGCTCTTCAGCATTTTTACCCATCAACTTCATCACAATATCCGAAATAATTTGGGGAATTTCTGGATTTATCTGGGATGGAGATATCGGCTGTTTGGCGAGATGACTGTGTACTAATTCCAGCACATCATTAGTTCCAAAAGGCAGTTGATGCGTTAGCAGTTCGTAAAAGGTAGCGCCCAGGGAATAAAAATCCGTTCGGTAATCTAAACTGCGGTTCATTCTGCCGGTTTGTTCCGGCGACATATAAGCCAGAGTTCCCTCTAAAATGTTGGGATTTTTAATGGTGTAATTCTCCCGCGTTAACTGCGTGGAAATGCCAAAATCGATGATTTTTAACTGGTTGGTAGTTTGATTGAATACAATATTTGAAGGGTTGATGTCTTTGTGGATGATGTTGGCTGCGTGAATTTGTCCTAAACTGTCGGCGGTGGCGATCGCAATTCGTAACACTTCTTCAACTGTAAATTTTTGTTGCTGCATCCAAATTTTCAAGGATTCGCCGCCAAAATCCTCAACAAACATCACCAGCGTGTTTTGATATTGCTGCAAATCGTAGGCTTTGATACACCCCGTCAGGTTCAAAGATTGCGTAATTTTATACTCTGTGCGGTAGCGGGCGAGTTCTTGGGGTGTGGGATAATTTTCTTTAAGGATTTTGAGGATTACGGGTCGATCGTCGGGTTGTCGGAGTGCTCGGTAAACCAGGGAGTTTGCGCTTTCGTAGATGAGCTCTGTGACTTCAACGCCGGGAAGAGTGAGCATATTCATACCGCTGTCAACTGTGGCGTCGAACATAGCATAAATATGCTCCTCACACAAGAGGTGAGTCGATTTTAGATTGCGACTTACGCACGGGTGGTCAGAAACCGGGTTTTTTGCGAGAATACTTGTTTACAGCGCGCAGATTTGGTAAAAAACCCGGTTTCTTTGGCTTGATGCGTCAGTTCCGTATATTTAACTTCACAGCTTCGAGTATATAGTTTTCTGCGATCGGCGATACCTAGCCAAAAGTTCAGGTAATTTCCACAACTAAAA
Organism: Microcoleus sp. BM001215392; assembly: GCF_036700185.1. Taxonomy (NCBI): domain Bacteria; kingdom Bacillati; phylum Cyanobacteriota; class Cyanophyceae; order Oscillatoriales; family Microcoleaceae; genus Microcoleus; species Microcoleus sp. BM001215392. The sequence goes on from NZ_JAUBOJ010000063.1 coordinate 19,125, forward strand.
GTTGGTTAAAACAGGCTTTTTTTATAGCTTCAAAACTCTACTTTGAGCTAGCGACTTTAGCCGGAAAGTTTCATAAACTAAATTTACTTAGCAAAGAGCGCCATAGCTTAGCTAAAAAAAATAAGGGCTAGCTTCCTTAACAATTAAATCAGGAGCAAATCTCATGTCTTTTGAATTTGAAGGCGTCAATCAGTTTTTTCAAGAAGTCTCGCAAGATCCCGAACTCCAGCTACAATTCCAATCGGTAACGGATCGGGAAAGCCTAGTGGATAAAGCGGTAGTTCTGGGTAAAGAAAAGAACTACAGTTTTTCCTCAACAGAGGTTTCTGAGTGGCTGGAGTCGATGACTGCCCAGCATCAGAATCAGTCAGATACTTCAGGTGAGTTGTCTGACAGTGAATTGGAGGCTGTTGCAGGCGCTGGAGCTCTCGGAGCTGGTGCAGGAGGAGTGCTAGGTGGTGTATTAGGATTTATAGGCGCTATTTTCACAGGAAAAGACCCCATTGAGGAAGCCACAAAAGGAGCTATTGATGGGGCTAGCATCGGTGCGAGGCTTCCAATCTGAAGCGGACACTCAACTGCCTGATTCTCTGGAGATCCGAGTTTACGAAGATACTCCCACCGTCAAGCACTTGGTTGTGCCTGCCAACCCAGCCGATACTGAATTGAACGAATTGGAATTAGAGGCGATCGCGGGCGGTATGGCTACTATCACAGTCAGCGGCGAAAGGCCCAAATTTCGTCTGACAATCCCTACCAAGATTTTTGACTTGTTTTCCTAATACAAATTAAAGGAGAAAACAGCGATGAAAACTAATGACAGATTTCTTCAAGAATTACCGTCCCCATCCGAGCGAGACAACTCAATCGATGAAGAATTGAACGAATTGGAATTAGATGCGATCGCGGGCGGCTGTTCCGATATGGCCGATCGCGCTCGGGCTGCTGGGATGCCTGTTATTACAATCAGCGAACCAGTCAAAAAACCGCGCTTGACAATCCCTATGAATGTGTTTGAATTTTTGGGTTCCTAACGCAAGTTAAAAACGTTAGACCCGCAGTCCGGCAGTCCGGCAGGGGTTTAAACCCCTGCCTCATAGCATAAGTCCTCTCAAAGAGGACTAATAAGTTATATCAGATCCGGTGGATTCGAGGGCGATCTAAAATGGTTTGTAGTGCGGACAACAGTACGCAGCATTTTGCGGACTGTTGTCCGCACGCTCGATCGAATCTTATTGCGGTCGAGCGACCGAATCTCATATTATTCAGTTTTCTTTGAGAGGACTTTCGCTTTCTCGACAGGGGTTTAAACCTCTGTCGGACTGTGGCATGAATCTTAAGTTGACAGGACGAAAAGCCAAGCCTAAGTTCCTACAAAATACCTGTAATTTATTATGGATGCAATACAGCGGCTATACCTGATGCAGCAAGCCCCGGATATGGATAATGCTACAATATTTAGCGTTGGCTTAGTTATCGCCTGCTTGCTATTGCTAATTTTGTTGTGGTTGCCCGATTTGCTGACAAAAGAATAAGCAGTTCGGCAGCGGATTATGTAACGGATGTAACGGATGTATAGCCTTTCTCAGAAAGATGAGGTACGACTGGGGATTGGGCATTGGGCATTGGGCATTGGGCATATGCCTCCGTGGCCTCCGTGAGCATACCTCACTTTTTTGAGAACCGCTATAAATGAGATGTTACACCATTTTTAATCAGGCTTTTATGAACGGGCTCTCCGGCCCGTTCTTCAAAATGGTTTTACCTTTAATTCCTACTCTAACTGCCGCGCCACTAATCTAGCAAATAATCCTCCCTGTTTTACCAATTCTTCAAAGGAACCGACTTCTACTAAACGGCCTGCTTCAATTACATAAATGCGATCGGCATTGCGAATCGTACTCAGGCGGTGGGCGATGACAATTCGGGTAACATTTAACTTGTCTAAACTGTCAGTAACGATCGCCTGCGTGCGGTTGTCCAAAGCACTGGTAGCTTCATCCATCAGGATAACCTTTGGTTTGACAACCATCGCGCGCGCAATTAACAATCTCTGCCGCTGTCCTCCCGACAGATTCGTGCCGCCTTCGCTGACAACTGTGTGCATTCCCATCGGCATTTGTTCGATATCGGCGGCTAAACCGGCCATTTGCGCGGCTTCCCAAGCTTCTTCCTGCGTTACCATCGCGCCGCAGGTGATATTATCAAACATTGAACCTGCGGTAATGCGGCCGTTTTGCAGCACTACTCCTAACTGCCGCCGTACTGCTTGAACGTCGAGGCCTGCTAAATCTTGATTGTCGTAATAAACAGTGCCGCTTTGTGCTATTTCAAATCCCAATAACAGCCGAAATAATGTTGATTTGCCGCTACCAGACGGGCCGACGATCGCCACAAATTCCCCCGGTTGAATGCTGATGCTGACATCATCTAAAATTGGGGGGCCGTCTTCACGGTAGCGGAAAGTCGCGCGATCGATCGTAATTTGACCTTGCAAGCGCCCCGGATCGGCTTTTGTCGGGTCAGATTCCGGGATGCCCTGGACGATCGGTTTGGCGCGCTCCCACAGCGGTACAATTCCTAAAATATCAGTTACGGTATTGCTCAAATCTGTGATGCCGGAAATAAAGGTTCCAAAGGCGGAATTAAAAGCGAGAAACGTCCCCATATTCAGTCCGCCGCCTCCTGTTTGAGGGGTTTGCATAAATTGAATTGCAAACCAAAACATCAGGATAGAACTGACTAACGGCAGCGCTTCGTTAAATACTGAAACGCTGTCGTCAATTCGTTTAATTCCTGTTTTTAGTTTGATTTGCTGGCTGTATTTTTTCGCCCAAGCTGCAAATGCTCGCCCTTCAGCGGCCGCTACCCGCAGCTTCGATACTCCGTTAATCAGTTCTACTGTCAGCCCGTTAATGTCGCCTTCTCCTGTTTCCATTTTCCGCTGTTTTGGGATTAAGAGCAAGCTCGATGTTACTGTTACGATAACAGCGATCAAAGTTAAATTAATTCCGACTAAAGCCAGGGGCAGGCTGTAAACAAACATCAGCCCCAAATTCAGCAGGGAAAATATCGCGCTCAAAAGTGTCCGCTGCGTCGCGCCGCTGAGTTGGGCGCGAATTTGATTTACTGCTAATAAGCGAGTCAGCAAATCCCCAGAAGAATAGCTGCGAAAAAATGCCGGTTTTAATCTCAACATTCGATCCCAAACTGCCGGCTGGAGAGTGCCGCTGGCCGCATTTTCGATCCGCAATGTTAGAATGGTTTGAGCGATGCTAAATACAGCCCGTCCGATCGCGGCAACTAACAACACCAGCCCTAACTGCCACAGTAAAACACGATCGCTGTCGGGAATCGCATCATTGACCAAAATCGAGGTAGCTTGCGGCGTCACCATCCCCAACAATGTTCCCAATATCCCCAGCCCGAAAGCAACAATCATGTCTTTTTCGTAGCCCTTCGTCCCGAACCGAAACAGTTCCGCAGCGTTGCGAACTAATAGCGGTAGGGGTCGGTAAAACATCAGAGTTTCTGGCGACAACTCTTGGGCGATTGCTTTCGTTACCCGCTTGCGAGTGCGATCGATCGGCTCGAACAAAGTATAACGAGAATCCTTGCCGGGCAGCAAAGCTACGGGTCGATTGTCGGACTTTGTATAAGCCAAGAGCGGGCCGCAGTTTTGCCGCCACCAATCCCCAGCCAGCAGCACGCGGCGGGTGCGAAATTGGGACGATCGCGCGATCGCCTCCATCGGATCTTTAACTCGGCTGAAGTCTTCGGAACCCGCCGGGGGATTGACTGTTATACCTTGTGCTTTACCCACAGCCCCAGCAGCGATTAGCAGGGGCGTACCTTCCTCAGACAAGGCAGTTTTCCGGGGATGCAGCACCTCGGTTAACTCTCCCAAAGCTGTCTCGGCTACTTGGCGGTTGAGTTGTTCGCGCTGCTGAAAGCGGCGGAATTCCTCTGCATTTTGCTGAGAAACCAGCAAGTCCAAGTAGCAGCAGAAATACTCGTGTAGCAAGGCTAAACTCGCGGGCAGCCCGGAAGTATTTTCCACTTCTGCTGTTGAGAAGATTTGCACCTCAACTTGCTCTCTTGCGGCCAGCAGCATATTCCCAGCCAGGGGAAACGCTGGGGAAGCGGAATTTAACCGCAATTCTCCGACACTGGCATTGCCCGATCGCACCTGCACCCAAACAACTGTTCCCGGTGGCGATCGCAGCAGTTGACCTCGAAACAGCGATATCTGCTGCGAGGCTGCTAAAACCACAGTTTCTAGGGCAACTTTTTCCTGCGGGATCGCCCCCGATCCCAAATGCTGTATCCATCCTTCTACAAGGGCGATCGTTTTGCTGTCACCAGCAGCAATTAAAGCGGCGCAATCTGTGGCTGCGATCGATTGGAGTTCAGTTTCGGCGATCGGCACCGCCAGAAGTCCCCAGCCAGGTTTTAAATTTTCTGCTTGTCTTTCTGCTTGTCTTTCTGCTTGTCTTTCTCCCCCCCTTACCAAGGGGGGGTTG
>NZ_JAUBOJ010000064.1:0-23385 GCF_036700185.1 Microcoleus sp. BM001215392
CCATAATTTTTACTCAGCGTTAGCTGAGTAAATTTGTGCTTAGTCTAAACTCCAAAACTAACCAACTCGTAGAAACCCGGTTTCTAGCCGAAGAGTGCACAGTCTGAACTAAGAAACCGGGTTTCTTTGTGGATTTATTGTTACTAAACCCAAAAACTCGTAGAAACCCGGTTTCTAGCCCCTCATGTATAATTCCTGTAACTTTGAATTTCTACGGACATCCCAGACTTTCTCGCGTAGAAACTCCCGTCACTGGATTGACACCATCTGCTTTTTCGCACATCATTGTTACTTGATAAGCATCGATAATTGCGTCGGTAAAATCAGCCCCGGAAATTGCAGCATCAAAAAACCGAGTTCGAGTCATAATTGCTTCGGTGAAATTAGCATTCGTCAAATTAGCGCCGTCGAATGTAATTCTATCGGCCAAAGCACCGGAGAGATTCGCGCCTGACAAGTTAGCATTCAGCAACACTCCCTTAGTCAAAATCGCATTGGTTAAATCAGCGCCTTGAAAGTTGGTGCCCCGCATCTCGGCAGCGACGAATGTTCCGCCCGCTAAGTCAGAATTGGAGAAATCGCGATCGGACAAGTTAATATTTGTGTAATTAATATTTGTTTTTGGCAGCGCAAATGCCGGAGTAGCACTCAGCAGCACCCAGCCAAAGGCTAACACTACACTTATAATTAGGCTCAGGACTATTCGGAATACACTTTTCATGATGATGAGAATTGGGAATGGGGAATGGGGCATTGGGCATTGGGAATGGGGAATAGGGCATTGGGCAAACAGGGCATTGGGAAGAAGGGAAAACAGGGCATTGCAAGCAACAAATAACCAATAACCAATAACAAATAACCAATAACAAATAACCAATAACCAATAACCAATAACTAATGACTAATTAAAATCGCTTTACCAAATCTTCGCCGACGCGAAGCGTCAAGTCAGATTCAATTTCACCAGTAGAAGATGCTTCTATTTTACCGTCGCCTAGGGCTTTTTGCAGAAGATTTGCTGCTTCTAAATCGCCTTGCTGTACAATAATTTGACTTTGACGTTGCTTGTCGGGCCAATCTTTGACTACAGATATATTATCAAAGCCTTTTTTTCTGAGAAATTCAGCGACGGTTTTGGCTGTTTTTGGGTTGCTAGAAGCATTTTGGACGGCGATTTTGAGACTGCTGGGTGAAACTGGCTGGCTCGGATTGCGAATTCGCCCTTGTGCAAAATCAGCGGCGCCTTGTTTGAAATATTGTGTCATAATTCGATCGCGCCCAGCAGCACCGACAATCCAATAACTCCTCAAATCCCCTTGTGCTGAGCTAGAGCGTCCCGGCAACATCACCATTTTAAAATTATCTCGCTCCAATTGCAAACCGAAATTTGCGATCGTCAATATTTCCTCAAAATTTAAGTTTGTATCTACATATTTTTGCATCAATCGCACAATTTGCGGCAAGCGCACCAAAACTGATGGACTTGCGAGGCGGTTGCGAATAGCTTGAATTAACGATTGCTGGCGCCCAATTCGCCCGATATCTCCTAAACCGTCGTTGCGAAATCGAGCAAATTGTTCTGCTTGTTCTCCGCTGAGAGTTTGCCATCCCTGTGCTAAATTGATGCTTAACTTTTGGGCGGTATCTTTATATGACATCGCGCGAGGTACAAATACGTCAACTCCGCCTAACAAATCGACCAATTCCCGAAACGCACCGCTGCTGACTCGCACGTATCTTTCTATTGTCAAATTGTTCAGCATACTGCTAACCAATCGCACCGCCAAAGCTGCTCCTCCTCTAGCGTTGGCTTCATTAATTTTGCTGAAGCGAATGCCGGGAATTTCGACTTTTGTATCTCGCGGAACCGAAAGCAAATTAATAGATTTCTCTCTAGGGTCGAGGTGGAATAAGAGTATTGTATCGCTGCGACCGTTAAAAATCTTAGGGGAATTTGCGGCAGCTTTGGGCACGCGGTCAATTCCCAGGATCAATATATTAACAGGCCGCGACAGGCGGTATCCCTGACGGTTGGATGTATAGTTAAAGCCCGTAGCGTCTAGGACTCTGCTAATAATTTGCGGTTCCACCGGGGCTAAAAGGGCGGTAATTGCTCCGATTCCTGCGGAGATGGCGGCTGTAAAAATTAGCAAAAATAGCCCCAGTATACATAATGCTAATTTGGGATTTTTTCTAGATTCGCGATCGGCTGGTTTAACAAATTTTCTTTTAAAAATTGACAAGTTTTTCATTTACTTGCTGTTGATTATTACATTTTTTCAGCTTTGCAATAAAACTTGGGGGGCGCTTCTTGAAAGTATTTGAACAAAGCCGGACACAGCCAGCCTTCCATATTTTTCGCTTCCCACCGATACCAGTTACCGCCGTATTCTGCTTTAAACCACACCATTTCTGCTTGATATCCGGGAAATGGATTGGCTGAAAATAATAGTCGGAAACCTTGAGCGGCATTGGGAATGTCTGCGACAAGCGCGTTAATCATTTCGGGGACGCCCTGAACAAATGGTTCTCGGACAAGTCCGGCTCGCTCGTCGTCAAAAACCCAGGTGTACTGTTCGCGATAGGGGAAAATTACCATCATGGCGTTTGACATCGAATTCTCCTTTTTTAATTTCCTGTGTTTGGGCGGGGAAAATGCCTGTCTTGATACATTATATTCGGTGGCGCGGAAGTTGTGTAAAATCCGATTTGATCGCCCTTTTTTAATACATATTTAAAAAAATTGCTACAACTCTTAATCTGATGCCGATTCTTAAAAATCGCCGTTCCCCGCACCGAACACGGCAATGTAGTATCCCTACAGATGCTCGCGTGCTATCTATAGGTTGCCAGATTTTTGATGCTTGGTATTCGGGGATTTATTTTAGGTAAATAATTGCTATTTTAAAGACTGTTAAATATAATTTGTTGCAGGATTTATGACTTAAATATGCCTAATTTTATAACGATTATTAGGTTCGTAGTAAGGACTTTAGTCCTAATTTTTTATTGATGGGAAAGGACTGAATTCCTCACTACGAACCTAATAGAGAGAGGACTGAAGTTCTCACTACCAACCTAATAGAGAGAGGACTGAAGTCTTCACTACGAACCTAATAGAGAGAGGACTGAAGTCCTCACTACGAACCTATGGATTTTGGTAGTTGAGTCTTAGGTTTTTTGGGTGGAATTTCCCGCTGAAATTCCTGTTAGCTCAACTAGGGCTTTAGCCAAATATTCATATTGTGGCAAACTATTGTAAAACTGAGCTGAAATTCTCACCAGCCTCTTGCTAGAATCGGGCCAAGGAATGACCGGCACTTCTATTTTAAAAATCTGCCACAGCACCTCTTGCAATGGTGGAATTCCACCCGTTGCAGCGGCGTCAGGCTGTTCGTCGGCTAGTGGTATAACAGCCATGGAACCTACCATTTCATCCGGACAAGGCAGCGGCAAATCTAATTTATCTGCCAATATTTCTCTCCCAGCCAATGCTAAAGCATGATTTTTTGCCATCAATTCCGGCCAGCCGCCACTCAACAAAGAACCCATGAAATCAATGGCTACAGGTACGCACAAATAGGGACTTGGATCGACTGTTCCCATCCAGTCAAATTCTAGTTGAAAGCGCGATTTGTCGGCGCGCGGTGAGTTGGCGCCGTGACTGATGGTAGTTGGCCGAATGCCATCTTGTTTGTCGCGCCGCACGTACAGAAAAGCTGCACCTTTCGGCGCGCACAGCCATTTGTGGCAATTTCCAGTGTAGTAAGCTGCACCAATTTCTGCTAAATTTAGCGCTACCATTCCCGGCGCGTGAGCTCCGTCTACTAATACGTCTACGCCGCGGTTTGCTAATTCGCCGACTAACTGTTTGATGGGAAAGATTAAACCTGTTTGGCTGACAATATGGTCGAGTAAGGCTAATTTTGTTTGCGGGGAAACGCACTTAATTATTGCTTCAATAATTTGTTGGGGCGATTCAATGGGAAATGGTATTTCTGCTACTATTACTTTAGCACCTGTCCGCTCTGCGATAAAATCAAGTGTGTTGCGGCAGGCGTTGTATTCCTGATTTGTGGTTAGCAATTCGTCGCCGGGAGTAAAAGTGAGCGATCGCAAAACTGCATTAACTCCCGTCGTCGCATTCGGCACAAATGCCAACTCTTCCTCGCGCGCACCAACAAATGCGGCTAGTTGATTTCTAGCATTGTCTAACAGCGGCTCAAATTCTCGCATTAAAAAGCGCAATGGTTCTCTTTCCAGTTGTTCCCGAAAACTGGTTTGTGCTTCTAGTACGGGAATCGGACAGGCACCAAATGAGCCGTGGTTGAGGAATGTTATTTCGCGATCGAGCAACCAATATTCGTTAATCATTAGGAAGAAGGAAGTTCGGCAGCGGATTGTGTAACGGATGTAACGGATGTAACGGATGTAACGGATGTAACGGATGTAACGGATGTAACGGATATAAAGGATGGAAGTCCGAAGTCCGATGGAAGCCGGAAGAGGAAAACAAATATTACCAATTACCCATTACCAATTACGCATTACCAATTACCGATTTTAATTGCTCAAATTCTTCTAGTGTATTGCAATTTGATAACATTAGTGCTTCTCGTTCACCTACGGGTAGAGGGATTGCTGGGATTTGATTTAACCATTTTTGAAATGAACGTCCCCCTTTGTCAATAAAATTTTGCAAGCTGGGCAGAGATTGTTTGCGGTAGAAGCCGCATAATGGCTCCCAGCGCGAATTTTGATAGGGTACAACTGCTAGGGTAGATGGGGGAACACCTGTTAGCTGATTCGCCCAATTCTGGATAATTTGGGCATCTAATAAGGGCAAATCGCAAGCTAACAGTAAAATCCACTCGGCTGAAATGTCCGTCAGTCCTTGAGTCAATGCGACTAAGGGCCCGGAGCCCGGATTGTACTCTACCAGAAATTGGGATGGTTCGGTTAAGGTCGATCGATAGCGATCGCGCCAAGCAGTCAAAACATACACTTGTGGGGTTAAGGTTGCAGCAACCTCGCACGCCCGCTGTAACAGGCTTTTACCCTCAATTTCTAACAGAGCTTTATCCGTACCCATTCGCGAACTTTGACCGCCTGCGAGCACTATTACTGCAATTTTGTGGTTAGTCATTAGTCAGTTGACAGTTGACAGTTGACAGTTGACAGTTGACAGTTGACCGCTTGACAGTTGTCAGTGGTCATAAAGAATAAACATTTCTCATTTTAGGGTGCGCTAGGCGCACCACACCAGATTAGTCATCCTTAAATTAAAGAACTAACGGCTTTGCTAACTTCCTCTAGTTTTTGCACGACTTCACCGCTGCTTAATAAATTTTCCGCTTCAATTAATCCCGAGTTCATATCCACACAAACTCCGCTGCGCCACAGATAAAATCCGCCGTTCCAGATGGCAGACTGCATCAATTCTGAGGGTTTACCTAGCAACACTTCTTGCATTTGTTTGAATAACTCAGATGCTGATTCAAACGGGGGATTTGTGTTGCTAAAACCGTAATCTCCGTGGGATAAAAGCACTCTCTCGAACTCGGCACCCGGTTTAGCAATGCCGATAATTGCAGTCCGATCGCGCGGCAAGTCGCAACTGCCCTCCAATCCCTTGACTGTGGTATAATTTTTGACTCCCCGCAACTCAAAGGCTGCTTGAAACATACCTTCTGTCGGCGGGTGCACGTAGCCGGAGATGACGTTAACGTCGCCGCCGCAGGGACACCACATCAACTCCATTGTCGAAAAAGGCGGCCGTTTGCCGATTTCGCGGCGGTAGGGTACTAAACTCGCGGCTTGAGGAAAATGCTTGGGAAGGTAAATAAAACCCAAACCGGTATTGTCAAAAACTTGCTGGACTTTTTCTAAATTAAGTTTTCTCCAGTCAACTCCCAAACTGCGCCAAATTTCGATTAGGGGAATGCCTTCTTTGGTTGGCATTGTCTCCCCTCCGTGCATTACGGCTGGGACGCCAAAGGCGGCTAATATGAGGGCGGTGATTGGGCTAATTGGAGCGGTGCGCGATCGCCCGTCGTAGGCTACGCCAAATACGGCAACGCTGGAGACGGCAAATCCTTTTTCTCGGTTGGGAGGGGTAAGCATCGGCCCTAATTCTTCGTAAGCATCCAGCATTCCGGCTAATTCTTCGCCCGTGGGCCGTTTGATGCGGTGGGAAATCATGAAAGCTCCAATCTGAGCCGGTGTGGCTTCTCCTAGCAGCATCATTCGGGTGGCTGCTGCTGATTGCTGGCGAGTTAAGTTTTCTCCTGTGTGTACTCCGCTGCCAATTTTTCGCAGCAATTCTCTAAATGCGTCACTCATAATTCTTGAATTTGGTTATTGGTTATTGGTTATTGGTTATTGGTTATTGGGCATGGGGCATGGGGCATGGGGCATTGGGCATTGGTCATTAGTTATTAGTTATTAGTTATTAGTCATTGGTCATTAGTCATTGGTCATTAGTCATTGGTCATTAGTTATTGGTAACGCCCTAAAATCTCAAATCGAAAAATCTCAAATCTCAATTATAAACAGGTATTAATTTCCGGATTTTACTACTTTGATCGCATCACATGGTGGCACAAGTTCCCGTACTAAATTCCAGAAATGGGCGATCGGCGGAATTTGCATTCGATCGTGAGTTGTTACCAACACTACTTCGCGAGTCCAAGTCGGATCGATCGCCGATTGTCCGATCGCCGAAACCTTGGAATTTGCGCGCTCAAGAGCGATCGACCGAATTGCTAAAGTGCGATCGCCCCTAGCGTCTAGCAAAGCTGAATGCGGCAGCAAAGCAATCAATTCTCCCTGGCGCACCACACCCCGAAAAGCATCGAGAGTGTTGAGTTCCAAAACAGCATGAAGTTTAGCACCCATGCGTCCAAATTGTTCTTGCACCATGCGCTGCATTCCGTACCCGTCCTTAAACACCACTTGCGGATAACAGATCAATTCCGGCCAAGGTACTCGATCGTACTGGGCCAGGGGATGATTCGCAGCCATCAATACCTCGATCGGCTCATTGTATAGCACCTCTACCAACATTTCCGGGCCTTGAGTAAAATAGCGGTTGTTCATCACCACTGCGATGTCCACCAAACCGTCTTTGAGGACTTTCAGAGCTCGATCGCTCCCCAGGGATGTCACCCGCAACTGCACCTGAGGATAGTCGCGACAAAACCTTTGCAGCACAGGCGGCAAATAAGCAGCGCAAACCGAGTGAATCGCAGCCACGCACAGTTCCGGCTGCTTTCCTGCGCGCAAGTCTCCCAATTCGACCGCAGCATTTTTCCAAGTTTGACAAATTTTGCGAGCGTGAGGTAGCAGGCGTTCCCCTCCCACAGTTAGCTTGGCGTGGGCGGTGCGGTGAAACAGCGACAAACCCACTTCCGCTTCAAGTCCCTGCACTTGACGGCTAATAGTCGATTGGGTAACGCCACACCTCCGGGCCGCTTGCTGAAAGCTACCAGTCTCAGCAACTGAAAGAAATGCTTGAAGCTGCTCTAAGCGCATGGGTGTTTAATTCGAGATGGTTTTAGAAATTTTACTGGGAGATCGTCAGAAACATTAACCGATTTATTATAAAAATTTAGTAGATTTTGATACAGGTGCAGATTAGTTTTGATTCCCGGGCGAGACGATCGGATGCTTGGCTGTACGAATCAATTTGCGATCGGCCCGATTTTCGATCGTCAAAGTAGATGTCGATTCTCCTATATTGAATTAATTTCTGAATCTGCTTGCCGGAGCGCCAAACTGATTTAATCAAAATTAATTTATCGAATTTTGCGAGTTAGCAGCTAAACAGTTTCAATGAACTGCACCCTCGCAATTGCTACATTAATTGCGCTAAATAGCTGGGTTTTGCCCTCAGCTTTTAACTACAAAACTAGCAGAGATTTTTATTTTTGATAGCGCATTATACTACCTGATTATCCCTAAGGTTGTCAATAAATGTACGAATATTGCCACTTGGTTAAAACCTGCCATGAACTTTCATCCCCGGACTAAAGTCACTGTGGTTTTCGGTTTTTTTGTGTATAAACTAGGAATTAGCGGGTCAGCAACACAAGTGCAAGTAGGATCGATCGCACAGGAAAGCCGAAATGCTGGAATTTCTTAAGATTATGTCATTTAACCACAATTTTATTGCCCAAGGTGGATTTGAACAGTGGCAACCGCAGTTAATGGGACTGCACGCAGCTAGCGATTTGTTAATAGCCTTGGCTGATTACTCAATTCCAGCGATGCTGGTGTACTTGGCCGCCAAGCAGCGGGACACGCCTGCGAGCAAGGGGTTGGTCCTATTGGGAGCCTGGTTTTTGTGGGGTGGGACAACTCATCTGATGCAAGTTTGGATGCTCGTGCACCCCAGCTACGGGCTGTCAAGTTTGCTCGCAGCCGTTACCGCTGTCATTTCTTTGTGGGCTGCGGCACAACTGATGCCTTCGCTTTCTCAAGTGTTGGCTTGGGGTGAGGCGACACCATTAGCAGCAAATACGGTGCTGGAAAGTCAAAAGGTCGATCGCTCGCAAGCTAGCTGGGAAATTGAAAATCCCGCCGCCTCAAGAGCCACCGAACTCGAGCCTATTAACCAGCAATTGCTCTCCGAAATAGCGCAGCGCCAGAGAGTTGAGGAACTCTTGCTGGAAACTGCCAACAAGCTGCAAGCAAGCGAAGAACGCTTTCGCACTTTTCAGGAATTATCCCTAGACGGATTTAACGTGTTCGCCAGCATTCGCGAGGAATCCAAAATTGTCGATTTTGAATGGGAATACGTCAATCCCGCTGCGGCAAAAATTCAGCAGAACACGCCGGGCGAATTAATCGGCAAGCGATTGCTACAAGTGCTTCCCGGTCATCAAGATAGCGGTTTGTTCGATCTTTACGTGGAAGTTGCAGAGACAGGAACTCCCCTCGATACGGAGATTTCTTACAACAGCGAAGGCATTGTCGGGTGGTTTCGGATTATGACGGTTAAATTGGGCGACGGGATAGCTATTGCTTTTAGCGATATTACAGAGCGCAAGCAAGTAGAATCATCTCTGCGCGACGCGCTGCAAAAACTAACTTCTCATTTTGAAAATACGCCCCTAGCGGTGATTGAGTGGGATGAAAAGTTTTGCATTAGCGGGTGGTCTCCGGCGGCACAAAAGATTTTTGGGTGGAACGCAACAGAAGTTTTAGGCAAGCACTTTAGCGAATGTGATTTTATTGGTGACGGCGATGTAGAAGATGTACAATCGGCAATTTATAGTTTGAAAAACCAGCACGAGCGCTGCAATGTAGTTCGCAACAGCAATTATGAAAAGTTTGGCTCGTTGGTGCAGTGCGAGTGGTACAATTCGGCTTTTTACAGCGATTCGGGACAGTTGATGTCGATGCTGTCTCTGGTTTTGGACGTGACGGAACGCTTTAATTTTATGGAAGTGCTGCGACAGTCTGAAGAGCGGTTTCGGATTGCTGCTGAAAGTGCCAGCGATTTGATTTATGAATGGGATATCGAGACCGGCATCGTGCTGTGGTTCGGTCATGTAGACGAACATTTGGAGTACAAAAAAGGCGGATTTCCCAGGACGAGAGCAGCTTGGAACAGTATCTTGCATCCGGAAGACCGATCGCGAGTCCAAACCGCGGTCGATCGCTATTTAAGCTCTCCAGACAGTTCTGCTATCGCATTTGTTGAGGAATACCGCGTGCAGTGCCTCTTGGGCGGCTGGCTCCACTGGATCGATCGCGGCAAAGCAGTGCTCGACAAACAAGGCAATCCCTGGAAATGGATCGGCGCAATTAGCGACATCAGCGATCGCAAACAGGCCGAAGAACAGCGGAATCAAGCTTTGGCCCGGGAACAAACCGCCCGCCACGAAGCCGAAGCCAGCGAACAGTTGTACCGCGTCCTCGCTGAAGCCATCCCGCAAATAATTTGGACTGCAAGAGCAGACGGCTGGATCGACTACTACAACCAGCGCTGGTTTGAATACACCGGCATGACCCTAGAAGAAACTCAAGGCTGGGGGTGGCAGCCAGTGTTGCATCCAGATGACCTGGAAAATAGCCTGGAACGCTGGAATCATTCGGTACAGACGGGGGAGACTTATGAGGTGGAATACCGCTTTAAACGCGCATCTGACGGGGCTTACCGCTGGCATTTGGGGCGGGCAATGCCCGTGCGGGACGCTCTGGGGAACATCCTCAAGTGGTTCGGGACTTGTACTGATATTGACGATCGCCAGCGATCGGCCGCCACAGCCGATTTCCGCGCCCGAGCCTTGGCTTTGCTGTCGTCGGCTTCCCTGAATTACCAGGAGGCGCTGCAAGGTTTGGCAGATTTAGCGGTGCCGGAGTTGGGGGATTGGTGCTGCGTGCATTTAATCGAGGCTGACAGCTCGATCGGCTTGCAAGCAGTTGCTCACTCAGATCCGAGCAAAGTCTCTCTGCTGTGGGAAATCGACCGCCGTTTGCCGGTAGACCCCCACGGACGCTACGGAGTAGCCAAGGTGCTGCGGACTGGGGAGTCGAAACTCTACCCAGAAATACCTAATTGGGCGATCGAGGCGGTTGTTTCAGACAAAACTCTGCTCGAAGCGTTCCGCTCCCAAACCGCGCTCTCGGCAATCTGCGTGCCGCTGATCGCTCGCGGGCGCACGCTGGGAGCGATTTCGCTGCTGTGCGGGGAGTCGGGCCGACGCTGCGGCGAGGGCGATTTGGTGTTGCTGTCGGATTTGGCCAGGGATGCGGCGGTGGCGATCGACAATGCGCTACTTTACCGGGAAGCAGCCGAGGCGAATCGGATTAAAGACGAGTTTTTGGCAACGCTTTCTCACGAGTTGCGGACGCCTCTAAACGCCGTGGTGGGCTGGGCCCAGATACTGCGCCAGCGCAATTTGAGTCCCGAAAAAACGGCTGTGGCTTTGGAGACGATCGAGCGCAACGGGCGCTTGCAGACTCAGATGATTGAGGATTTGCTCGACGTGTCCCGCATTGTCAGCGGTAAAGTGTGTTTGAAGCTGTGCCCGGTGAATTTGGTGCGGATTGTCGAAACAGCGGTGAAGGCCCTGAGCCCTGATGCTGAAACTCGGGGAGTTGAATTGGCAATTGTTGGTGGTGAAGAAGCCAGCACTTTGAGGGGCGATCCTACTCGTTTGCAGCAGGTGGTGTGGAATTTGGTCTCGAATGCCATTAAGTTTACACCGCCGGGAGGTCGCGTTGAAATCAGGCTCTCGCAAGAGGGGGAACCGCGATCGTCTGGTAGTCCCATGTTGTCTTTGTCTCCGGTTCACTCTATGGCGATCGCCGTTAGCGATACCGGAATTGGCATCAGCAAGGAGTTTTTGCCGTTTGTGTTCGATCGCTTCCGCCAAGCCGACAGCAGTCATACACGCAATTACGGCGGGCTGGGAATCGGATTGGCGATCGTCCGCCATCTCGTGGAACTGCACGGCGGCACTGTCTGGGCCGAAAGTCCCGGCCACGGACTCGGCTCGACTTTCGGCTTGCGATTACCTATTGAGTACAGTTAAAGTTTTGAGTTTTAAGTTATCGAGGTGCAGATCGGATGGCGGTTGAAACCGCGCCTACGGAGACACTCACGCGCCGGACGGCGGTTGAAGAGTGAGGAGTTGAAATTACGTTATCCTCTTTTAGATTAATTTTGGTTGTATCGCAATGATTTAACCGCTCTTGATGCTCTTGACGCGGAGCCAGGGAAGAGAGATGAATAATTCCTCGGCTTGACGGAATTGATATTAGTCCGCGGACATCGTTTGTTTGGCGTGCGAATTCCATTCCCCGTCTTTTCTATAGCAACCGACAAAGCTGTTAGGACAGAGATCACCTCACGAAGAGAACCCGAAACCCCTCTACCCTAAACGATTTGATTCCCATATGTAACTGTCAACTGTCAATTGTCAACTGTCAACTGCTCTAATTCTCCTGCCATTCTTGCAGGGCGATCGCAATTCCCTGTTTCAATCTTGGTTCGAGACTTTCCTGCTGAGCTAAACTTACTAATTGCTGCCGAACCTCCCCCCCACCCAGCCGTTTAAGTGCTGATAAACTATGCAGTATCACGCTGTTATCGGCATCTGCTAACAGTTGAATCAGCACGTCGAGCGCTCTGATATCTCCTAATTGTCCTAAGGCTAAAGCTAAAGATTGTTTGATTTGAGCCGACTGCACTGCCGGATAATTGCCCTTTACTAAATCGATCGCAATTTCCGCAGCTTTGGCTTTTAATTCCGGCTTTTCCACTCGCCCTAAAACAGCGACAATCTCTTGACAAACAGCAAAATTAATGTTATCTATTAATCCGTACTCGTCAGTAATTTGTATTGAATTTTGATTGATTAATGCCCTGCTTTCCAAACCATTGGACGATCGCCCAATCAGCGCAGTTTGCAAATATTCTAAAGCGGCTGTGGTTTCACTCCAGCCTAGGGCGCGCACAGTTTCGATTTGCAATTGTAGGGGAGTTGCGGGCGATCGCAGCAATTCAAATAAAGCAGCCGCCGCCGCATTGGTTTTCAGCCGCCCAAGAGCGATCGCAGCTTCCTGACAAACTTCTAAACGAATATCCAAAAGCAAAGGTTGAAGCAAATTAACTAAATCTAATTCTGCATCTAAATAAGCGCGCACTCCCAGAGCTCGCACAGCTTCTTTTCTGACTGCTGTCGCCGAATCTTTGAGTGCACTTACCAGTACCGGCGGAATCCGCGAGTCGTGAAAGCTGCTCAGAGCCTCGATTGCAGCCACCCGCACCGCAACTTGAGAGTCTGTGACTACGCTTAAGAGCGGTGCTATAGTTTCGGTGCGCCGAATTTGCGCTAGGGCTGCTGTAGCAAACTGTCGCGACTCTTGCTGCTGTAGGAGAGTTGTTAGAGATTCTATGGCCCTGGTGCCGAAATTTCCTAGGATTTCGGCGGCAATTTGGCTCAATTCTGCATCGGAATTTTCGATTAATTTTACTAAAGCTTGCATCACTTCCGGGGAATCGAACTTTCCGAGGATGCGGGCGGCAAACCACCGGGGCTCTGTGTCTGCGTCTTCGTCTTCGAGCAAGGCGATTAAAGGTGCGATCGCACCATTTCCCAGATTCGGCAATACTTTAGCAATTTCCCAGCGGTCTTGAAAATCCCCCAATTCTAAGGCTGCGATTGCTAAACTGACAGCTTGCTCTAAAATATGTTCTTCCGGCTGCTGGCTACCGTTGGCTGTCACTTGCTGCAAGCATTCGACTAAAAGAGGCCAGTTTTGGCGATCGGCAGCCGCTTGGGCTTGTTCTAAAATATTAGACATAAATTTAATTGAGCTTCAAGAAGGTAGATGACAGATAGCGGAGAATGCCAAATACTTTTCAGCAATCTTTTGCTACAATTATGAATTATTTGAGATAATTGTCAATCCATCACCTGTGGTAAAATGTAATTAAAGCATTAAATTCATGCACTTAACTCATCCACTTGTAATATCGTTAATTATTAATTACAAATTACAAATTACAAATTACCAATCACCGATTACCAATTACACATGAAAAAAGCTCTGCTTTTAGTAAACCAGCACTCCCGAAAAGGGCAAAATTTATTATCTCAAGCCACAGCAGAATTGCAAGGAATAGGGTTTGAGTTAATTGTAAAATCAACAGATCGTGCCGACGAACTTCCCGAAACAATTCGGCGCTACCAAAATCGAGTCGAATTAGTAATCATCGGCGGCGGAGATGGAACTCTCAACAGCGCCATCGAAGGTTTAATAGACACTAAATTGCCCTTGGGTATTTTGCCAATGGGAACAGCTAACGATTTAGCCCGCACTCTCGGAATTCCGACAGATTTAGGCGCCGCTTGTCAAGTAATTGCCAGCGGAAAAGTTCGGCTCATAGACTTGGGTTGGGTAAACGGGCAGCATTTTTTTAATGTAGCAAGTTTGGGCTTGAGCGTGCAAATTACCCAGCGGCTGACTAAAGACGTAAAGCAGCGCTGGGGAGTTTTAGCCTATGCTTTTACTGCTTTACAGACACTTTGGTCAGCGCGACCATTCCGAGCCGAAATTAGAGTAAACAACCAATCTTTTAATGTTAAAACTATTCAAATTGCCATTGGTAACGGTCGCTATTACGGCGGTGGCATGAAAGTTGCTGAAGATGCCACAATCGACGACAAGCGACTAGATTTGTACAGTTTGGAAACAAAAAACTGGTGGGAAATCATTGCTTTGCTTCCGGCTATGAGGCAAGGAAATCATAACAGTTGGCCAAACGTTCGCGCCTTGCACGGTCAAGAATTCGAGGTGAATACTAGCAAACGTCGTCCGATTAATACCGACGGTGAAATTACCACTCACACCCCTGCAAAATTCCGAGTAATTCCCCAAGCTTTAGCAGTTATCGCTCCTTCATAACTCACAACTCATATATCAGATAAGACGGCGGTTGAA
This sequence comes from Microcoleus sp. BM001215392, assembly GCF_036700185.1. Taxonomy (NCBI): domain Bacteria; kingdom Bacillati; phylum Cyanobacteriota; class Cyanophyceae; order Oscillatoriales; family Microcoleaceae; genus Microcoleus; species Microcoleus sp. BM001215392. Next base: position 14,458 of record NZ_JAUBOJ010000064.1, read on the forward strand.
ACCGCTTCTTGTCAAACAAAGTCCGCCTCCGCGGACTAAAGAAGATTAACTGGTTAAACTGCTTGGTCTTCAACCCGCTCCCGTCGGGTTTTGTCTGTATAGACGCGGTTTCAACCGCCCGATCTTCTACAAACCACATTACCGAGAATCAATAATCGCCTCCAGCACCGTATTTCCAGGATTCAACCAATCGGTGAAAATAGTATTGTTGTTGAACCCCTAAATTTTTTACCTGCGGTTCTACCGCTTTCCCTAAAGGCTGCAATCCCGTATAAATTCCTAAATTTACATAATGAACCATCCAATCCAGCAAATTAGCTATTCCCACCTGTGGAATAATTTTCATCACTAATCCGGGATGGCTGATTGCTGTTTTAAACAAAGTTTTTGACAAAGCCGGAAACAGCACAATATCCTGAAGAAACGGTTTGAGGACTGGTTCTCCCAACTCTTCCATTACCTGAAAGACAGCAGCCAAAAGTTCATTGATTTGATTGGGGTCTATTTTCTGATTCATCGCAGCACTCATCGAACGCTGAAACAACCAGGTGACAGATAGATTCGGCTGGTACGGTTGCAAAAGTGCGAGGGAATTTTTGTCTAAACTTTCGCTTGTCAAAGCTTCCTCAATTCCGAGAGTCAAGCGTTTGAGGTGGCGCACCATGGCGCCAAAACCGCCGAAGCTGAGGGGCGATTGGCTACCGCTGCTGTCTCCGACTGGAAGTATCCGATTCCAACCAGTTTTTAGAGGACTTTGGCGATAGCAGGGAAAAAAACCATAGAGTGCTCTTTTAAATTTTAACTGTTCGAGTTCGATGTTTTGATATTTCGGAAGCAAGCGCAAATAGTCTTCATATAATGTTTCTAAACTGAATCTTTCTGTGTCGGCGTCTATGTAGGTAAATAAGTAAGTGGTGCGCCCGTCTCTGGCGGGAAATGCTTCCCAAAAATATTGGCATTGATTTTGCATTGGGGTGAAGGATGCAAATATATCGCCGGTCTCGTTTTTGGGGTATCCTTGGGCGCAACTCCCCACGACTAAACATACGGCGTCGGGTTTTTTACCTTGTCTGGCTTGGCGCACAATGGGGGAGAAATGTCCCATTGCGTCTAATAACAATCTAGTTGAAAATAAAGAATTTTTAGTATTTTCGGATTCTACTATAACTCCGTTGGGGTGAATTGTAGCTGTTTTAAATGGTGTGTTTTCAAATAGTTTTCCTCCTGATTGGATAAATTTTTGTTTGAGGGTTTCGAGGAGGTAAATTGGGTCGATCCCGATGTTTAGTACGTCGCGCACCCAGATGTCGGGGGTGTTGGTAAAGCTGATGCGGGCTGGGTTGTATTCGGTGGCTATTGCTTTGTCTATCTCTTCAGCAGTCAGCAAATTTAGTTCTAAAAATGCGTCTAATTCTTTGCGCGAAATGTTCCATTCTTGTTCGCGCCCTCGCAAAATGCCGCGTTCGAGTAAGGCTACTCGCCAACCGCGCACGGCTAAGGCTGTACCGATTAATATTCCTAGGGTTCCGCCGCTGATAACTATGTCGAAGTCGAGGGTTTCTAAGGGTTGTTGGCTGTGGTTGACGGCTGCGGGTGCTGGTGCGGTGTTTTGTTTGAGGTTTTCCCAGAGTCGATCGACTATTTGGAGGCCTCCAAGGGCGTTTCCGGGCACTTGGGAGAGGATTTTTTCGGTGAGGGACATCGGGTTTTAATATGGAACAGCGGTTGATTTTATCTAATTTAGCTTAAATCAACATTTCGGACAGTTTCAGGGCTGATGCGCATGGGGCGAGAAACCTGGTTTCTAGGAATTTTGCGCGAAGCAAGCATAAATCTACGAATCAACCGGGTTTCTACTCGGTAGGGTGCGTCAGAAGCGTATTATTTTGGTGACAAACCAACAATCTCACACCTAACGCACGCCCCAAATCAAGGCTGCGTCAGGTGTGAGACTTTCTGTGGTGATTGAAAATGTCACACCTGACGCAGCCTACTATTTGCGATCTGGCTTAATCACGTGCGCTTAATTCTTGAACTCGCAGCCGATCGCACAAAATTCGCTCGCACACAATACCACCAGTTTCTACACTCCTGCAAACTTCTAACTGAGCTTGCGGCAATGCTTCAAACATAAAACGTTCTCCGGGAAACACCGTCCGCTCAAAATACCAATTCGGAATATTTGTAATCCGAGCAATTTGTATTTGGTTAGTAGTATTGAGATACCAACACAAAATACGCGCTTCACGTTCCGAAATTACTTGAGTAAGTGTCATATTCATGTTTTTAACTTGTTTGTGAAATTGTGCAAGCTATCTGTCAGCCGCCTCAGCCTAATATATATCAGTTCCCCTGTCAAAAGCAAATTTTTTTCCGACATTCTTTAGATTAATTAATAAATGTCTATGAGGAAATATTGGCGCCTTCTGCGTGTTCCCAGGAAGGTGCAAAAGGCGGCAGTGCTAAACTGCAAGATTTCCATCCTCCTCGCACTGGTGCGCTTAACAATTGACAGTGACCCACTGCACCTCTTTGCATCTTGTAGTGACCGCAAAATTTACACTTAGAAGTCTGATTGCAGCCGCGATCGCTAATTACTAGATTGGGATTGCTGTGAATGTTGTGGCGTTCGAGAGTCAGGGTTTCCATTAATATCTTTTTAAATCGTCACTCTCAAGTATGACAGCCGGATTTCAGTCGCCGCGTCTATCTCAAGGCTTAGTTCGTTGTTTAACTTTTGTTTAGGGATCAATATAAAACATATTATTTTTGACTTAATAAACTTAGGGAGCAATTTAATTTTCTTATTGTCGAATTGCTGGTTGTGGCTTGACGGGCGATCGCCTTACCTAAAGGTATACTTCCTCAGACATAAGCTAATTATCCTCTCCTAACTTGCTGAACAAGTCGGCTAAAATTGTATTAGAAAATAAAAAACCTTCGGGATCGCTCAATCTAAAATTTCCCGAAAGCGGCAGTTTTTCACCTTCGGCTAAAGTGGCGATCGCCCCCTCAGCATTCACAATTTGTACCCATCCCTGCCGCCAGTAGGGCTGCAAACAATCCCAAATTCGATCGACCGTTTGCTGAGTAAACTTTTGTGTCAGCGCCGACAGGCTAACTCCTGCTGCTAAACGCAAACCCAGCATCAGGGTTTCTAACAACACATCATTTTCTGAGACTTGAAAATTTTGCTCGCTTTCAGGCTCGATATCTGGCTGAGTTTCCCCCTCCAGCTTTGGGGTATCACCAGAAATAACGGGAGAAAGATGTCGCACCCACTGATAATATTCTTGAGTTTTGCGAGGTCTTGTCACCCTCCGCCCTTGCACGTAACTCGCAGCCCCCATTCCTAAACCGTAATAAGGGCGATTTTCCCAATAAACGCGGTTGTGGCGGCACTGATAGCCCGGCTTAGCGTAATTAGAAATTTCGTAATGTTCGTAGCCAGCATCGGTCAAAATCGATCGCGCCAAACGGTACATAGCAGCAGCAGTTTCCGGAGCTGGTAGCGGCCGGGCGCCAGACTCAAAGTAGCGCCCAAAAGCAGTTCCATCCTCAACAATTAAGTCGTAACTCGACAGGTGAGTCGGGCTAATTTCCACCGCCGATTTTAGGGAAAACTCCCACTGTGCTAATGTTTGGTGTGGCAGCCCGGAAATTAAATCTAAACTGAAATTGACAATCCCAGCCGATCGCACTATTTCTACGGCTTCAAAAATTTCGGCCACCGAGTGCGATCGCCCGCAAGCTTGCAGCAATTCATCCTGAAAAGCTTGTACTCCCAAACTAACTCGATTTACTCCCGCCGCTGCATATCCCCGCAACTGTTCTAAAGTAAACGTTCCCGGGTCTATTTCTATAGAAATTTCCGCCCCAGCAGCAATCCCAAATTTGCTGTCAACAGTCTCTAAAATATGGTTTAACTGACTCACAGAAAGCAGCGAAGGCGTGCCACCGCCAAAAAAAACTGTCTTTAGAGATGCGCCTAAATTTTCAGTTGCTTCAATTTCTTGACACAGGGCGGCAACATATTGCACAATTGTGCCGGAATTCTCGCCATTTTTGCGATCGCCCACCACAAAAACCGGAAAATCGCAGTAGTAACAGCGGCGGCGACAAAAAGGTACGTGCAGGTAAGCCGAACTGGGCCGGCCAGAGTTTAATAGTTGCACGCTTTTTTTGAATTCAAATGTTAAATAATCTGTGGTAGGGTTCATTACATTTTCTGCCAAAAGTGCAAGTTCAATTCTAAAGTTTTAATTAAACCGTTATAAATAATTATGTATATTGTGACATTTTATTGGCAAGAATGCGGTGCGAACGATCGGCTATTTTAGTTTAAAATTGCAGCCGCCGCGATCGCCAGTAATTCCCGAACAGCGCGCAGGGCGGTCTATTTGTACCTCGTGCCTGCCCGCTAAGGGACTCGCTAAATGCGGCTGTAGCTCGATCGCATATCCCCCAGAGGGTACAAGCGCGAAATATAAGTTTATGAAAATTTCTGAGTAAAGATAGCGATATCCGATCGCAACTAAGAAAAAACGATCGGCGCGGGAAAGATATAATGTAAACAAATTCATTAACCTAGAACTAATGCTAGACGCAATCATAATTATCTCATTCATAATCGCAGGCGGAGGCATCGGCTATTACGGAGTCGAGCTGCTGCCAAACAACCTGCTGGAGCAAGTTACAAATATACAAGGCCTAAGTTCGGTACTCGGCTCGTTTGGAGCATTAATCGGCTTCGTGCTGGGATTAGTGGCTCAAACAACCTATCGGCGGGTAGAAAAGCAAGTGCGCGATATGCCGGTAGAAATGCTGCTGACACGGGCGATCGGTTTAATCATCGGGCTGCTAGTAGCGAACTTAATGCTGGCTCCGCTGTTTTTGCTGCCAATTCCCCGCGAGTTCGGCTTCATCAAACCCCTAGTCGCAGTTTTGGGTAGCGTCATGTTCGGCTTCACAGGCGTCAGCTTGACAGACACCCACGGCCGCGCTTTCCTGCGCCTGATCAACCCCAAAAGCTTAGACACGGTATTGGTAGCCGAAGGAACTTTCAAAGCAGCCTCTGCCAAAGTTGTCGATACAAGCTGCATTATTGACGGCCGGATTGAAAACCTACTAGAAACAGGCTTTCTCGAAGGTCAAATTATTATCCCGCAATTCGTGCTGCAAGAACTACAACTGGTAGCTGATTCCGCCAACGATCAAAAGCGAGTGCGCGGGCGCCGCGGCTTAGATGTACTCAACCGCATTAAAGAAACCTATCCAGAACGGATTCAAATTCACTCGGCCGACTACGAAGATATTGCCACAGTCGATGCAAAATTAGTCCGATTCGCTTTGGATATCGACGGCATTTTGCTCACCAACGATTACAACTTATCGAAAGTAGCTACCGTCCAAAAACTGCCGGTTTTGAATATCAACGATTTGACTCATGCAGTGCGCCCCACTTATTTGCCGGGAGATACGATCGAACTAAAAATCCGCAAAGAAGGCAAAGAACCATCTCAAGGAATCGGTTACTTGGATGACGGCACCATGGTAGTAGTAGAAGCAGGTAGCAGCTATGTCGGCGGCGAAGCCCGAGTCGTAGTCACCAGCGCCCTGCAAACCAGCGCAGGCAGAATGATTTTCGCCCGCCCTCAAGAGTCCGCTATTGCTTGAAACTGAGTAACAATGGCCAGAGGAATCAGAATCAAGTATTGCGATCGCTGTTCCCAATCTGCCCCGACTCTCTACCGCGCCCGGTATGACGAGTCGGGGCAGTGGTTTTTTCTGTGTCTTAAATGTTGGGAATCGGTAAGTAAAAACAATCCTTTATACTTCTACGGCGGCACTTGGAAAGCCAGCAAAAAAAAATAATCAGCTTCTTCTTCTTCTTTTCTCTTCCTTCGCGTACTAGCGCTTACGCGCCGCTTCGCGTACTGCGTCTTCGCGGTTAAATCATATCCTAATTCCGCATTATTCCAGTAGTTCTGTGGGATAATTAAAATCAACCAATGCCGATCGCATCTTCATACAAAGCCTCGATCGCACAGCTAAGATTAATGCTAGAAAACTGAACTTCTTGCCCTTGAGTGTAAGGATAAAGCACCCACAAACCCTCAGCATTCCGGCGAAAACACTCTACACTAACTCTTTCTTGATTGATTAACACATACTCTTGCAAACTTTCGGAAGTACGGTAATCTGCAAATTTATCGCCTCTGTCAAAAGCGGCTGTTGTCGGCGATAAAACTTCCACAATTAAGCAGGGATAGATAATGAAATCTTCATCAGCATTTTTGTCCCGTTCATCACAACTCACCGCTACATCGGGATAGTAATAGAAATTTGATGCCTCAATCCGAACTTTCATATCTGCCATGTAAGTTATGCAGCCACTTCCCCGAAGATGATTTCTCAAAAGTGCAAACGCATTTCCCGAAATGATGACATGAGCTTTGCTGGCCCCTGCCATAGCATAGATTTCACCTTGTCTGTACTCGTGTTTGATGGGGCTGACTTTCTCACCTGCTAAATAATCTTCAGGAGAAACGTAGGTGTCGCTTTTACTTGCAACCATATAATTTTGAGGTTGGTGAGGATTACACAATTATAGCCGTAGCACGGGCTTCCGGCCCGACGCCATCGCCCTTTTCCACCTTTGGGCCCTAAGTTTTAACGCCGGCGCGGACTCGGCAGCCGATTTGCGCTATTTTGCGGTTGCGGTTTTTCTTGCAGCTTCATCGTCAAACTCACCCGCTTTAACTTTTCATTCACCTCCAAAACCCGCACTTTCACAACTTGTCCGACTTTGACAATTTGTGTGGGATCGTCCACGAAGCGATCGGCTAATTGAGAAACATGAACCAAACCATCTTGGTGCACTCCCACATCCACAAAGGCTCCAAAGTTAGCTACATTCGTGATGATGCCTTCCAATTCCATCCCAACTTGCAAGTCGGAGATTTCGTTAATTCCGGCTTGGAAAGTGGCATATTTAAACTCGGCGCGCGGGTCTCTTCCGGGTTTTTCGAGCTCGGAAATAATGTCACGCAGTGTTGGTTCTCCGACTTTTTCTGTGACATATTTTTTAATATCTACCGTCTTGACTTTTGCCGATATTTGTGTTATTTCGGTCAGCGGCAAACTTAAATCTTTGGCGATCGCCTGGACGACAGGATAACTTTCAGGATGAACTGCTGTATTGTCCAGCGGGTTTTCGCCGCCGCGAATGCGAAGAAATCCGGCTGCTTGTTCAAAAGCTTTTGGCCCGAGTTTGGGAACTTTCAACAGTTGGCGGCGGTTCTTAAACGCCCCGTTTTCGTTGCGGTAATTAACGATATTTTTGGCAACTGTTGCTGTCATTCCCGATACAAAGGTCAGCAATTCTTTGGAAGCTGTGTTTAAGTCAACTCCGACGTAGTTAACGCAACTTTCGACTGTTTCGTCGAGTTTCTTTTTGAGCAATTTTTGGTCAACGTCGTGCTGGTATTGACCGACTCCGATCGACTTCGGGTCGATTTTGACAAGTTCGGCTAAAGGATCTTGCAAGCGCCTACCGATGCTGACGGCGCCCCTGACGGTGATGTCGAGATCGGGAAATTCGGATCTCGCCACATCACTCGCTGAATAAATCGATGCGCCGGATTCGTTCACCATAACTTTAATCGGTTTTTTGTCCATTTCGGCCAAGACTTCCGATACAAAGTCGTCGGTTTCGCGGGAAGCTGTACCGTTGCCGATCGCGATTAATTCAATTTTATATTTTTCAATCAAATGCTTGACAATTTTACCAGCTTGCTGTCTCTGGCCTGCGGCTTGGTGGGGGAAAATGGCTTGATATTCCAAAAACTGCCCGGTTTCGTCGAGGGCGGAAACTTTGCAGCCCGTGCGAAATCCCGGATCGATCGCCAGTGTGGGCTTCATTCCCGCCGGCGCCGACAGCAGCAACTCGCGGAGGTTGGTTTCAAAGGTGGCGATCGACTCGATATCAGCCTCGGCTTTGTGGTGCGATCGTACTTCCGTCATCAGCGAAGTCTTCATCAGGCGGTTGAAAGCGTCCTTCAAGGTCGATCGATAAAACTCCTTAACTTCAGGTATCCTAGTTTTAATTTCCTGAGATTCCAAATAAGCCATCACCGCCGATTCATCAAAGGCTAAATCTAAATCTAAAACCCCCTCGGTTTCCCCGCGAAACAAAGCTAACATATTGTGCGACTGAACATTTCTCGCAGCAACTTGATAATTGCGGTACATTTCAAATTTCGTACTTCCTTCCGGGAAATCATCTTTAATTTTCGAGACAAAAACCCCAGTTTTCATCAAGAACTCTCGCAAATAAGCTCGGTATTCAGCTTTTTCTGAAACCGCCTCTGCCAAAATATCCCCAGCACCTTTGACAGCTTCTTCTGCTGTCTTCACTCCCTTTTCTTCCGAAACATATTTAGCGGCTTCCGCTTCGATATCCGCTGGTTTAGCAGTCGGCAAATTCAGACACTTCATAAAAATTGCCAGCGGTTCTAAACCTTTTTCTCTGGCAATTGTCGCCCGAGTCCTGCGCTTGGGTTTGTAAGGCAGATACAGGTCTTCGAGTTCATTTTTCTGCAAGCACGACTCGATTTTGGCTTGCAATTCGGCCGTAAGTTTGTCCTGGGAGGCGATCGTCTCTAAAATCGACTTTTTGCGGTCTTCAATTTCCGTCAAATATGTGAAGCGATCGGAAATGTCCCGCAACTGAATTTCGTTCAGCAAATCGGTGCGTTCTTTGCGGTAGCGAGCAATAAACGGAATAGTTGCGCCCTCGGCGAAAAGTTCCAGAGCATTGTTGACTTGAGAAAGATTGATAGCAAGTTCTTGAGCAATCAGTTGAGGAATGTTGAGCATAGTACAGAAGTTCGAGTCAATTACTGGCGGTTAATAAATTATTTATGA
>NZ_JAUBOJ010000065.1:0-23279 GCF_036700185.1 Microcoleus sp. BM001215392
TATGATACTACCGTTGCTTACTACTGCTTACAAACTTAATGAAGTTTTATAATACTGTCGGGAAATTTGCTGCGAAGTCGAGATCCGTGCTTCTGCTCCATCACAAATATCAAATCCGCCCAACCGAGCAAACCTTCCGTTACTCTAATTCTCGCACCTTTTTCGGTTCCAGCCGATCGCACGCTGTACCCGCTAATTTTCTCGCAGATATTCTCGGCCGTTAAACTGCGCCACTTATTCTGGCTGCACACAAACAATATCTTGATTTTATCCATCAGACACAGCTACAAAACTCTATTTTATCCGCGTTGATCTGCGGTTAAAAAGCTCGATCGACTTTTCCCCCGATCGCACTTTGCATATCACAACTACTGTATTTTGTCAAATTCGCCCAAATTTCCGTTACAATTCTTAAACCGTAAAATGCGTATTTTGCATAATAAATTGTATGTGTTGCATTTGGAAAATTGAAAATCTTACGATTTTAAAAGGTTTCAGGCTTAAAATCAAAAAATAGTCATAGCACCGCTTGAGTATCAGAATCCTATGATAGCTCAAACGTCGCAAATTCGTCAAGCAAATGAGAATGGAATCAATAGTCAAGGATGGTAATTTTCGGGGTTTTCCGAAAATGATTGAACATTTAAAACTAAATCATTTTTATTATTATTTTTGCTTATCAAAGTAGTGTTAGTTGTCCCGATCGCCCTCATCCCCAGAAAAATAGTAGATACACTCGAGCGAACTTGTCCGGCATTTGTTACAATTAAAATTAAACGAAGTCGTTATGAGTTCAATTAAATACCTATGACCAAGGAAACCGTAGAAAACCTAGTAATTATCGGCTCAGGCCCGGCAGGCTACACAGCAGCGATCTACGCGGGGAGAGCCAACCTGAAACCCGTAGTCTTTGAAGGCTATCAAAGCGGAGGCATTCCCGGCGGTCAACTGATGACCACCACAGAAGTCGAAAACTTCCCCGGGTTTCCCGAAGGCATCACCGGGCCGCAACTGATGGATCGGATGAAAGCTCAAGCAGTGCGCTGGGGTGCCGAGTTATACACGGAAGACGTAACTTACGTTGATTTAACAAAGCGGCCGTTTACAGTGCGATCGGAAGACCGAGAAATCAAAACCCACACCATAGTAATTGCCACAGGCGCGACTGCAAAAAGATTGGGTTTGCCTAGCGAGCACGTATTTTGGAGTCACGGCATTTCTGCCTGTGCGATTTGCGACGGCGCCACCCCAATTTTTAAAGGAGTAGATTTAGCTGTCATCGGCGCGGGCGACACCGCAGCGGAAGAATCTATTTATTTGACAAAATACGGCTCTCACGTCCATATGTTGGTGCGGCGCGACCAGATGCGCGCTAGCAAAGCCATGCAAGACCGAGTGCTGAGCAATCCCAAAATTACGGTTCACTGGAACACCGAAGCGCTGGATATTTTGGGAGAGCCAGGAGGGAAAATGGATGGAGTGAGGCTGAGAAATATTGAGACCGGTGCCGAGAGCGATTTGCTGGTGAAGGGTTTGTTTTACGCGATCGGTCACACTCCCAACACTCAGCTTTTCAAAGGTCAGCTAGAACTCGACGAACTAAGTTATATCGCGACCAAACACGGCTCGGTAGAAACCAGCGTCGATGGAGTGTATGCTGTCGGCGACGTGCAAGACCACGAGTTTCGTCAAGCCATCACTGCTGCCGGCAGCGGCTGCATGGGGGCGATGCTGGCAGAGCGCTGGCTGTCGTCGAACGGTTTAATGCAAGAATTCCACCAAGCCGAGGAATCCGATCGACCAGCAGCAGCGCCGTCCGCTCCCAAAGTCCGCAAAACCAGCGAGAACTTTGATATCAACGACACTCGCCACGAAGGAGGTTATGCTCTGCGCAAGTTGTTCCACGATAGCGATCGACTGATTGTGGTCAAATACTCGGCTCCGAGTTGCGGCCCTTGCCACAGTCTCAAACCGATTTTGAGCAAAGTAATAGATGAGTTCGACGGCAAAATCCACTACGTGGAAATTGACATCGAAGAAGACCCCGAAATTGCTGAAAATGCTGGCGTGATTGGTACGCCGACGATTCAGTATTTCAAAGACAAAGCTTTGGTGACTGAGCTTAAGGGAGTTAAGCCGAAAAGCCAGTACCGCGAGTTAATTGCTAGCAATTTGTAAGCTCGCGTCCGTAGAGGATAGCTGCGATCGGATTGGTTGGTAGTGAGGACGAAGAGTCCGCACCACAGAAGGACTCTTCGTCCTCACTACCAACCTGGTCGATGTTTGATAAAATTGTGACTGACGCCGATCGACCCGATTGCTCAGCAAAATCTACGCTTGGCGACTAGAAATCTACGCAGATACCCATCCCTAAGAAAGATAGTAAGACTCGTATTCTGAAAGTCCCCACCATTGCCGACAGAGCATGGCAACGCCTTGTTAGATACGCAGTGGAACCAGCTTGCTTGCGCGTTGCAACTTTCCATGGCAGGAGTGTCAATATAATTAATAATCAGCCAATTCACCTATGACATCCACCGAACCGATCGCCCCCCTAAGCTGGACACAACTACAAGAGCTCACAAACTTTCAAATCGATACCCTCAACGGCCCCACCAACGCTCAATCCCGCTTGCGCCTCTTCCGACAGCGCGAATCCGATGTCAGAGTCACGCTGTACCGCGATAATCATGCCTGGTGTCCCTATTGTCAGAAAATCTGGTTGTGGTTGGAAGAAAAACAAATCCCCTACCGCATTGACAAAGTTACTATGTTCTGCTATGGCGAAAAAGAAAACTGGTACAAGCGTAAAGTGCCGTCGGGAATGTTACCCGCGATCGAACTAGACGGCCGCATCATTACCGAAAGCGATGATATCTTAATCGCCTTAGAACAAGTCTTCGGCCCCTTGAGTTTGGGCATGAAAAACCCAGAAGTGATTCCCCTGCGGCGGCTAGAGCGACTGCTGTTTAGAGCTTGGTGCTCTTGGCTGTGCTACCCGGCGAGTTCAGCCGCACTAGAACAACACAACCGCAAGCAATTTATCAGTGTCGTCGCCGACATAGAAGCAGCACTCTCGCGCACGCCCGGGCCATATTTTCTGGATGAGTTTGGCACCGTAGATGTAATTTTTACGCCCTACGTCGAACGGATGAATGCCAGCCTTTACTATTACAAAGGATACTCGCTGCGGGAAGAAAACCCGCGCTTTGCAGACTGGTTTGCAGGGATGGAAAGTCGCCCCACCTATCGCGGCACTCAGAGCGACTTCCACACCCACGTCCACGATTTACCGCCTCAGATGGGCGGCTGCTATGAAAACGGCGAACCTCAGATGCTGCTCAACAAAGCCCGGGTAGATCACGGCCCTTGGGCCGGACTCCCGGATGTGATGTATCCAGAACCGGAAACCTCCCGCGCTGAAGCACTCGATCGCGTCATCAAGCATCGCAGCAACATTATTAAAGTCAATCCTGCTGAGGACAAGTTATTCGATGAGGCTTTGCGTTGTGCTTTAACTTTGATGGTGACTGGGGAAGTTTGTAAGCCTCCGGCTGGATCTGATGCAGCTTTGCGGTATTTGCGCGATCGGGTAAATGTGCCCCGCGATATGTCAATTTATGCGGCCAAACGGTTGAGGGAAAGCTTAGAAGAAACTGCGGCCCTCGCGGGCGACGGCCAAGGTGAGCCTATTCCCGTGAAGCACCGGCGGGATCAAAATCCGGCTAATTTTGTATAGGGAGGCGCGAAACGATCGTTGCTGCTGCTCTACTTCATAATTTTGCAATCTGGTCGATATTTCTGCTACCATTGGTATCTATCTCTTTGCCAGATGAGTTAGTGCGTTAGATTGACCGGCGTGTAGAAAATCGCAGTCGCCTAGTTGAGGTTTTATTCCAAGCGTGGCGCAAACAACAAGAACAGCAGGAAATGGTAAAAGCTTGTTTATTGCTGGATGAACTGAGTGATGAATTAACCGATGAGGATGAAGCATGGCAGCAAGCAGCGATTACCGACTGGGAAGCATCTGGCTCGATATTTAGAACTTGAAGAGTAGGGTAATTCAAAAATGAGGTTTAAGCCGATCGCACGGCCCTCGATCGATTCCACGAAAGAGCAAGACTTCAGATGCGATATTACTCCCAATAATATTCCCAATCATCCTGAAAAGCTTCCCGCAATCTCTGCATATACGCATCAGTCTTAATCTTCACCATCCACCGATTAGCATTCCCTTCGCCTTTGCACACAACACCTTCATTTACACTGTATTTGCCAGAACGAACATCATCCATAAACTTGGTGGTCAGTTTGTTGCGATAAATCACTCGTGCAATACTTAATTCGCGAAAATCCTCAATAAAGTGATCGGGAGCAACCATACCGCGATCGGTTTCCACATCAAAAAGAATCAGTTGTTTCGGATCGTCCTGTTTGTGCATTCCCGCAAACGATCGATCTCCCAAAAACTCTGTAAACACAGTAATTTCACCACAGTGATACTGTTCGTTCTCTCGAAATATAGACTCTAAAGGACTAGCAAAATCTCTCCTAAATATTTCAGGCGCTTCTTCTAAACCTGGATGTGCACCATTAAATTCTGCAATTCCCATATCATCCAATTCAAATCTACTTCGGCGCGTACCAAAAGCATACCAACCGAGTTCAACTTCCCACACCCAATGCAAGTTAGTACCATCGTATTTCTCAAATGCTATACATTGTTTATTAGGGCAATTTTTACTATCGGGAATTTTGGGGTAAGCAAGCTGAATTCGTGTCATATAAAGAAAGAAAGAAAGAAAAAAGAAGGAAAAAGGAAGAGAGAAGGACTCTTCGTCCTCACTACAAACTTTATTTATGCAGATTTTTAACAATTCCTCCCCCTCCCCTTCAGCTCTAAAAATCTCTCAGTTGAGCAGTTTGAACAACAATATCTTTCGTCAGAGAACCCCGCCGAACTTTCAGTTTCAAAATTTGACCGATTTGGCTATTTTCCACCAAATTTTGCAATTGTTCCGGTTGAGTCACTGTCTCGCCATCAATTTGAACGATCGCATCTCCTTTCCGAATCCCGGCTTTCTCGGCCGGCGTATTTGGCACAACTCGCATCACCAATACCCCTGTAACTTCCGGCACAATCAAAGGAGCATTGGGGTCTGAATTATTCTCTTTGGCCATTTCCGGAGTCAAAGCAATCATCTGAATCCCCAAAAACGGATGGCTGACTTGTTCTCCTTTGGCTAACTGGGCGTAGATGGCCTTGGCTTTGTCGATCGGAATCGCAAACCCAATACCCATTGCATCCGCCCGAATCGCCGTGTTGATGCCAATTACTTCTCCTCTGCTGTTTAACAGCGGCCCGCCGGAATTGCCGGGATTGATGGCGGCGTCTGTTTGAATGAAATCGAGCCGCTTGTCGGGAATCCCGACGGCTGCGCTGGAGCGTTTGAGCGTGCTGATAATGCCTAAGGTGACGGTGTTGTCAAATCCGAGCGGATTACCCACGGCGATCGCCCAATCACCGACTTTCACTGCATCGGAATCTCCCAGTGTTGCCACGGGCAAGTTTACTTGTTTAGTATTAATTTTGACAACCGCTAAATCTGTTACTTCGTCAGTACCTTGGACTTCTCCTGGAAAAGTCCGGCCGTCGTTTAAGGTGACAGTTACTCGATCGGCTTTGTCAACTACGTGAGCGTTGGTTAACACAATCCCGCTTTTGTCGATGATAAAGCCAGAACCTTGACCCCGCAAGCGTTCTTGTCTGGGGGTCAGGCTGCGCAAATCTTCTCCCATAAATCTGCGGAAGAAGGGGTCTTCCATTGCCGGATCGAGGTTGCGGGTGACTGTGCGCTCGGTATCAATACGAACTACGGCTGGGCCGACTCGATCGACTGCTGCTGTCACAAAACTGCTAGTATCTGTCCCCACCTGCGCCGGGAGTTCGGGGCTGCGCAGCGCTAAGAGTTGCCGGTTCTGAGCAATTGCTGGGAAAGTCTGGAACTGTACTTTCTGCACGGCTGTTTTGGGCTGTTCCCACAGGTTGGGCGGATTTTTGCCCTCCAACGCCTCCGCGAGTGCAGGATTGATAAACAGAGCACTCAGGGCGATCGTCATTGCTAAGATCGGGGCGAACCAGCGATCGCCGCTGCGGGGTGCAGGGCGACAAAACTTAAATAGTCGCATAGCGTCAATCTTGGTGAGTCTGGGTTATTCTGGTAAAGGTGTCCGATCGTTCGGACTCAATAATCTGTCTCTAAGTAAGTGGCTAACTAGGTTGCTAATTAGGTCGTAAATATATTTTGACAGTTACAATACACGAGTCTGGAACAAGCACAAACTCAACATATTCTCAATTCTAACTTGAAAATTTCGAGTAGTAATACCAGTCTCAAAAAAGAATGCAACGGCCCTACGGCGATCGCAAGCATTAACAAATCACTCAATCCCAATCTAAAATCCTTGGGCCCACCAGCGAAGACCTCAGTCTAAAACTTTTCCCCCAGCTACTTGTCCCCGAGGTACTCCCCAGAGTCCGCCTTTCAAGCAGTCGAAGCATCTCAAATCTCAAATCTCAAATCTCAAATCTCAAATGGTATAACTTCGATGATTCTATCTGATACTTCTACTGACAAATCCTTACCCTCAAATTCCCACCACCATCACGGCGATGAATCAGTCCACCCTCACCATCACGATGAAGAATCCATGCGGCGGTTGGTCAACCGCTTGTCTCGGATTGAGGGACACGTCCGCGGCATCAAAACAATGGTGCAAGAAAACCGTCCCTGTCCCGAAGTTCTGGTGCAAGTTGCTGCGGTTAGAGGAGCGCTCGATCGTGTAGCCAGAATCATTTTAGACGAACATTTAACTCAGTGCATTGCCAGAGCCGCTAAAGAAGGCAATATCGATACGGAAATAGAAGAGTTGAAAGCAGCTTTGGATCGGTTTTTGCCTTAGTCGGTGCCGAATTTTAAATACATTACTATATAGCAAGCAAAACCTGCAAATTAGACAAAACTTGCAAGTTATTACTGATGGCGCACTTTTTAATGCTGAGGATCTTTGACAAAGGCCGGAACAAAATTAACTCTTTCCCCCTCGCTCCCGTCACTAGAACATACATCATATATGCTCAGCAGCTTCTAAGAGCCATGGGGTTAATAAAATTAGTCACTTTGTCGTGACTGCGAGTTGAGTTAACAGCTTCAAAGGCTGACTGGCAAAAATTGGATGGCGATTTACCAGACCTAGTACCAAGTCTCTAAACTTTCGTTAGCTTGGCTTTTAGCTGGTACCTGACTGTTGCGTAAACGGCTTTATAGGAAGCCTCAATGCTGTATTCCTGCTGCAACCACTCTTGAATTTCTCCATAGGTTTTAAAGCCTTTTTGGGGATCGCTGAGGCGCATTGCCAAACTAGCACGGGCCAGAGGAGGAATTGCCGGCTTGCGGCCGCCGCTGTGCTTTGTTTCCAGAAGTCCTTCGAGTCCGTCGGAGCGGTACTTTCTCAGCCACCGCTGCACTGTAATTCGGTTGACCCCGATCGTCATTGCCAATTCTTTAACTGTCTTAACGTGACAAATTTTGAACAGGTAAAGTGCTTGAATTTTTTGAAATCCACTTGCCGTTTTTTGTTCTGTTAACAGGCTTTTTAGCTCTTCTGTTGTCTCTGCAATGCTCAGTCTACATACTCCAGCCATACCATTTACCTCACGATTCGCACTTTACAATAGCTTTGTTTTACAGCGGTGCCAAACCCGCTTTTCTCCTGACCGATCGCCTTTTACTTGCTAAGGATCGCAATATAAAAACAATCTCATCTCATTAAACTTGTTTTGTTCGGGACGCATTCAGATGTTCAGAAGCACGATCTTTTAACCTGGAGCCAAGGCTGCAACCAAGTATTTTGCTAAAAGAACCTAATTCTGAATATTTTTGTGTTGGATTGTAGCAGGGTCTTTGCTAATACTTATGTCAGTTAACCACCTACTGAAGCATTAACTACAATAGTTAAGTTTTCAGCAAAATCATTTATTCTGTTTTTGCTAAACATACATCATGGTTTTCCTGGTATTTCTTGGTAATTCTTGCTAAGGTCTTGATAATTTTTGATCCTTAGCTGCTAGCAGACTGGCTTGGTCTTGACACCAGCGATCGACATTTTACACATACATTCCCCTGTACCCCGAAATCTATTTCTAGCTTTGGGTGTGCGAGAAATCCTGGCACATCATCACTTTCATCAGCCTGAACAGGTTGCGCCGAGTGATGTTGCAACCGATTTTCCTGCCGCCAGCAAGTACCTGTGAAACTACTTGCTCGATCGCCAATCGAGTAAAACACGCTGACGGTGGAGTTGTCAATTTTTTGTCATCACAGTACCACTATCGGCTATTTTTTCCTGCCTGCCGTGATCGAAACGGTTATTTCTATGTGATCCTACTAACAATAATGAGTGATCTTTATCACACCAATCCTCAGTAAACTCAACTAGGTACAAAAAGTTATGGCTTCGATCGCACGAACCACCTAAAATTGTGTAATTTAGTTGCCCTGGGCGATCGACCTGGTTGTGAAAAATTTAAAAAATTAATTTTTAAGTAGAAAATTTTAAGGCAATTTTGTTCTTCACTCTCGCCAAAGGGTCAAGCAAAGTCTCGCACTTGGTGAGAATCTTTCAGCATTTAAAATATAAAATGACAGAAGATCCGGTGCAATCAGCTTGCCGAGAGTATTCTTCATTTAAAAGGTGTAGAGAAGCCAAAATGAACGTTGACGAACTGCTCAAGCTATACGCAACAGGAGAAAGAAATTTTAGCGGGGTCTACCTGCACGAAGTGTACCTCTATGAAGCAGAATTGATTGGAGCCAATCTGTCTGAATCCGACTTGATTGGAGCCAATTTATATAAAGCTAAACTCAATAGAGTCAACTTTAGCAAAGCCAATTTGTGCAAGATCAATTTGAGCAGAGCCGATTTAGGTGGAGCCGATCTCACGGAAGCACTTTTAGCTGAAGCTAACCTGTATCGAGCAGAGTTAATGGGAGCAAATCTTAGCAAAGCAGACTTGAGCGGAGCTTCCCTGATCCAAGCAACTTTAATTGGAGCTAACATCTCTCGGGCAACACTTTCGCGTGCAGACTTACACGGAGTCAATTTTTACGGAGTAAACTTGCGCAGGGCTGTCCTCACAGAAGCCGATCTAATTGGCGCAAATTTAAGCAAAGTAGACCTCAGCGGAGCAGATTTAATGGGGGCAAGCTTAATTAGGGCAGACTTGAGTGAAGCAATTTTAAGTGCATCAGACTTAAGCGGGGCAAACCTGCTAGGGGCTAACCTGACAAAAGTCAACCTCAGCGGAGTATATCTCAAGGGTACCACAATGCCCGACGGTACGATCCACGACTAATTAATCTGTTAAATTTTATGGTTTGCGAAAACCGCCGATCCAGGGTGACAATTTTTTTTGTTGCCCTAATTTATGGCAGCTAAATGTGTATTATATATTCGTTTTATTCAATTAACCGCTTGACAGTTAACCGCTTGAAAGTTGACCTGGAACAAAAGAAAAAAGAGGATTGAGGTAATTAATCATCTGATTTTAATTTCTCCCGGGATTCCGGCTTTCAACCAATTTTTTATGGTAAATTCCCAAACTAGAAGTATCTCTTCGGAGAACAAAAAAAAAGGGTTGTTTGCAAGCTGCGAGGTTCCGGCACAACAGATGACACTTGCATGGGATTGATTCACTGTCCGATCGGGAAATTATCTGCTTGCGGGCGTCCGATGTCGTGGGCTGAGGGCTCGGCTCCATCAAAAATTTATGCAATGCCACAGAATCAGGCTATATTTAGCAATATCTGGTATGTTGATTTTCAATTGCTTCGATAAAAGCTATTTTAGATTTACTATTTTGGATTTTGGACGGTTAAGATGAAACTCAGAATCCTCGCTGCTGCAACGGTGCTGAGCGCGATCGCCCCGATCGCACCTGCACGCGCCGAGAACATCCAACACACGCAACAATTACTCGCCACCCGACAGTGCCCCAACTGCGACCTCAGCAATGCTGGTCTCGTGTTAGCAAACTTAACAGGAGCCAATCTCAAAGGTGCTGACTTGAGAATGGCTAACCTCAGCCGAGCCAACCTCACCGGCGCAGACCTCAGCGGAGCCAACCTCACCGGCACAAGTTTGTTTGGCGTCAACCTGACGGGCGCCAACCTCAGCGGAGCCAACCTCAGCGGTGCTGACTTGAGAAACGCCTATCTCAGCAACGCCAATTTAACTGACACCAATTTAGCTAACGTCCAACTGCTGGGAGTTAGAGGAATGCCAACTAATATTGGCACCGCTGAAGATTTCTACCGCTTGGGAGTGCTAGAAGCTCAAGCGGGAAACTACAGAAACGCCATTGATTATTACAATCAAGCCCTGAATCAGAAATCGGACTTAGCCGCCGTTTATTTTGCGCGCAGTATGTCTCGGGCTGATTTGGGAGACTTCGCGGGCGCGACTCAAGATGCTGGAAGAGCAAACCAACTGTTTGCCGCTCAAGGGAATGCCCAAGGTCAGGAATTGTCAAAGCAATTAGTAGAAGCGATTGTGGTGCGCCAACAGCCAACTGAGCCCCGCACCGGGCGCGGGGACTTGATGAGTCTTCTCGGCTCGATCGGTTCGGTGCTGGTGAAGTTAATCTTGCCTTAGTCACAGTTACCTAATTCAGGGGAATTTCGATCGAGAACTCAGTACCCTGACCCGGTACTGAAATACACTTGATTACCCCTTGGTGTTTCTCAACTACAATTTGATAACTAATAGACAGTCCTAAACCCGTCCCCCGACCGACGGGTTTCGTCGTAAAAAACGGATTAAATATGTGAGAAATTAACTCTTTGGGGATGCCGTGACCGTTGTCGGCAATGCTAATTTTGACGTTTTTTTTCTCGATTATTTCGGTACGAATCCGAATGCAAGGAGATGGAAAATCTGGAATCAAACCCTGGGCGCTGGAATTTATATCTACTGTCTCGGCATCCAGTTTTTGCGAGCTTAAATATGTCGCCGCTGGACTGACCCCTATGGTATCAACATTCATAAATCGATCTATTTGTCCCATTTCTAGCGCATCCACGGCATTGCCGATCAGATTCATAAATACCTGATTGAGCGAGCTGGCATAGCATTCTACTAAGGGCAAATTGCCGTATTCTTTAATGATTTCTATGGTGGTGCGATCGGACTGGGCTTTGATCCGGTGCTGCAAAATCAACAGGGTACTGTCGATGCCCTCGTGAATATCCACACCTTTTTTTTCAGCTTGATCGAGCCGGGAAAAATTGCGCAAAGATACAACTAACTGGCGGATGCGCTCAACTCCTACCTTCATGGAACCCAAAATTTTGGGCAAATCTTCGGTAAGGAATTCTATCTCTATGGCTTCGGCACACTCGCTAATTTCTGGGTGAGGATTGGGGTAGTGCTGGCGGTAGAGTTCCACCAAGCACAATAAATCTTTGCTGTATTCGCTGGCGTGGGACAAATTTCCGTAGATAAAGTTAACGGGGTTATTAATTTCGTGGGCGACTCCCGCCACCAGTTGTCCCAAACTTGACATTTTTTCGGTTTGAATTAGTTGGGCTTGGGTATTGTGCAATTCTGTGACGGTTTTTGCTAACTGTTCGGCTTTGATGCGATCGGCTGCTGCTACATCGAGACTTTCTTGATAAAGTTCTGCTTGGTGAATGGCGATCGCAGCTTGAGCCGCCAAATGTTGCAGCAACTCTTGTTCTGTTGTGTGCCACATCCTCGGCCCGGAACACTCGTGAGCAATCAGCAACCCCCACAATTGGCTATCTTTGCCGATCGGCACAATTAAACTGCCCCTCACCTGAAATTTTTCCAAAAATTGGCGGTGACAGGGAGTTAAATCATCAGTATTAATATCATTAATTGCTCGCACCCGTCCTTCTCGATAAAAGCAGTCTGAGTCAGAGGGAAAGCAATCTTGTGGAGATTTGATCCCTAAAATTGACTGCCATTCACCGCGAACCGCTTCCACAACTACCTCGCCCTCTTGCACTGTGGAAAATTGGAAAATTACGGTGCGATCGGTATCCAACAAAACTCTTACTTCTCGGACAATAGTTTGCAGTATGGTTTTTAAATCCAAGGTGCTGCAAATTTGGTCTCTAACTCGCGTCAATACTCGAGCAAAGTCCAAGGATTTTTGCAATTGAGCAGTGCGTTCTTGAACTTGGCGTTCTAAGTTGGCATTCAGGGCTTGCACTTCTTGATAAAGAATGTACTGACCAATTGCCGAACAAAATTGGCTGCCGATCGCTAAAGCTTGCTCGATCTCCTCTGGCTTCCACTCGGGGGACTGACCTTTTTTGATTTCTCGCCAGACTTCAAAGGATTGTCTGGGAAGGATTTGTGCAGCGCTGGCGTCAAAGCGACCCGCCCAGATTTTTTCGGTATCAATTTCATTGCGAAAAATTGTCAAACAGCCGACTACTCGTTGTTGGTAGTAGAGGGGAATTACGAGCAAACCCCGAATTTGAGTTGATTGGAAAGCTGGAACTAAAACTCTAAATAGAGATTCTTTGTACAAATCTGTAATTATCCAAACTGGGAATTGGGAATTAAGAATTGGCAAATTCGGAATCTCTGGGGTATTTTTCCATCCTTTGGTTAGCCATTGCTGCCATAAGGGATGAGCTTCGATCGCACTAACTTTTTCCCAGTCGGGAAGTGTTGGTTGCTCGCCTGTAGCGAACAGTTCAAAGGTAGCATCGCCAGCAGCCATGGCAATAGAAACTTCTCGATCGAGCTTTGGGGCCGATAACTTTTCAGTGTTAATTTTGTTTTGGTTGAGATAGAGTCTGCCGCCGCTGCCGCCCAAAGCAGTGACAGCGGCTTCTAAAGCTTGTTGCAGTTGAATGTTAGCGTGACCGTACAATAAAGCTGCTATGCGGCTGACGGTGGCTTCGCGGGCGGCTTTACAACGGGTTTGCTGGAGCAGCAGCGAGTGGCCGATGGCATTGGACAATTGATCTGCTACGAGCTGAACTATTTCTAAATCGGTTGCTGAAATATTGCGGGGGGTGGAGTGGTGAGACACCAAAAGTCCCCACAGGTCTATGTGAGTTGCTTGACTGTTTCCTGGCTCGTATCTCGTCACGCACGCGGGGGCTTCGCAGCTTTCTGTTTCACTGTGGAGCGACGCGCTCCTGCGGTGCAAAATCGGCACTACGAAGGAAGATTGTACTCCCATTGCCATCAGGTAAGCTGTGTGACAAGGATCGAGAGATCGGTAGTGCATCTCTTGGGGTACTAAAAGTTGGCCCGTGTCTGCTGCATCGAGGGGACTCAGGACGATCGTCCCAGAGTTAACATCTACGATTGTCCGCTGGCGCATACGGACATACATCTCCCGGGCGTGGGGGGGGATATCGTCTGCTGGAAAGTGCAGGCCTTTCAACGAAGGGAGACGGTTGTTATTAATTGATTCGGCAACAACTTCTCCACTACCATCTGCACTAAACCTGTACATCATGATGCGATCGGTTTTCAAAAAAGAGCGTACTTCTGCTACCGTGCTGGTTAAAATATCTTCTAATTCTAGAGATTGGCGGATGCGTTCTGTTATCCGCCGCACCAAAATTTCTCGGTCTAGTTTATGATTTAATTCTTGTGTATTTTCTGTGAGTTGCATAAATCTCCTTTGGCAATTATGAGCGATAATAAGAATTTTTTTGTGGCTCAAGCGAGCGGATGCGCACTACATCAGCCTGAGTTATAGATGCAACCGAGCTTTACTGTTAATTGATGGTTCGCGGGTTAGAGACGAGGGTGTCTCGCCTTTAGTACCCTAAAAAACCCAAATCGGCGATCGTGAGGTGTATTCCTTGCCCTTAACAGACAGAGCTACTCAACCAAATAATAATTATTATTTTAATCCTCTTATAAATTTCTCGCAATCTTAAATTATTAGGAGCGGAATTATTTATTGTTATGATAACTTGACATTAGTTTGTATAACTTCATATAATGATAATTAACGTGAGTTTCCATCGACCCCCAGACGCTGAAAAATTTCGCTGCGCACGCTCATCATAATTTTACCCAAATGATTTTGACCTGTGCCGTCGCAGCCGCATCCCCAGTAGTAATCAGTAGGCGAATCCTCCACAATCAGTCGATCCCCTGTGGCGAGGAGAATAGCTTGAATGTCTGAATGAGTGAGAAACTTAGTTAAAACGGCTTCGCGCATAATCGCAAATTTGACAGATTCCCAATCATCGCGCATCCGGTGGCTTGGATCGCGACCTAATTTGGCTGCTTCTTGAGGAGTTGGTACGGCTCTAATTGCCGCCACTAATCTTCGATCGGGGCTACCGACAAATTTTTGGGCTTGATAGTAATGTTCGACAGTTAACCAATCTTGCCCGTGCAGGCAAATCTCGTGCGGCGAAAAATTGGAAAAGCAACCGTAAGGCTCCTCTACTTTATAAAAATAAATTATCATAATTATTTGAGATATTAGATTTTAAATTGTACAGGATTTATGCTTCATTCAGTTGACAGTTGAGGGCACTTGACAAAAGAAGTCAGAGGATTGGAATAATGAATCGTCTTTTTTAAATTTTTCCCTACAAGGGTTCGGGCTTTAAACCAATTGTTTCTGGTAACCTCCGTAACCTCTATAAAGTGGAGTACGCAGCGCGCACTTTACTTTATGTGGATTTTAAAATATTTCTTCTTCCCTGCTTCCTTCTTCCTTCTAAAACGGCATCAGCTTTTTAAGAGCGCGGTTAGCAATATCGGCATAACGCAATTCGCCGCACAAAATTTTGCTCATCAACGGAGTAGCACTCGTAGATTTGACGCCTGCTCTGTAAGCAGATCCAGTAAACTGATAGAATGGACGAGCCAAGCGACGGGCCCAAACCATATCACTTCCCCATTCTTCGGCGATCGCCTGAGTGTATTTTTCTAGGGCGTCGGCGGCACCTGAGAGAGCTCGATCGATCGCCCCAGCGGCTTTAAATCCGCTAAATATGCCTGGTCGAATCCCTTCACCGGTCAGGGGATCGGCGAGACTGGCTGCTTCTCCTACCAGCAGTGCGTTTTGGGAGTGCAATTGGCGATCGCCATCCCAAAGAGAAAGCGCGTGTTCCCTCACGTTGCTGACACTAACATCAGCACCGCACTTAGTGGCATAGTTGGTTAAAATTTTCTTCATATCTTTTGGCTTGTCACCGCGCATCGCAGCAATACTAAAAGAGTAGCCATCAGCTTTAGGGAAGCTCCAGATAAAACCTTTTTTAATAGTACCAAAATCGAAATTGAGCGAATCGCCTTTGATTGACCGAGTTTCGAGACTGGCGCCCAAACAGAGTTTTGGTTCTTTGAATCCCAGCCACTTAGTCATCGGCCCGCCCGCACCGTCAGCAGCAATCAAATACCGGGCGAAAACAGGTTCTGAATTAGTTTTAACTTCCCAGACAGAGTTATTAAATTCAATTCCTTTGACTTCTGTAGAATCTCTCAGTTGGGCGCCCTTTTTTTGAGCTTGTTTGATTAAATATTCGTCAAATACATCTCGCTTTACCATCCACATTGGCGAATCTACCTGAATTTGCACCGGGTCTTCCATTTTCCATGAGTAGCTAATTTTGTTAACTTTCATAGAAATAGTTGGCGTCAAGTCAAAATCCAGCCATTGGGCGATCGCCGGAGAAACACCACCGCCACAAGGTTTATTGCGCGGAAAAGACGCTTTTTCCAGTATCAAAACAGAACGACCCAGAAGAGCCAGATGATAAGCTGCTGTGCTGCCGGCCGGCCCTGCACCGACAATAATGCAATCAAATATTTTTGTCATTAGTCAGTTGTTAGTTGTCAGTTGTTAGTTGTCAGTTGTTAGTTGTTAGTTGTTAGTGGTCATTATTCAATTTTCAGTTGTGATTAGTTGAGTAACCTTGGGTACAGAAACGGGGGCATAAACCGCATTTCTTTGTTAAGACGATCCTGCATTTAGGACGGTTGATGTTATTAGTTATTAGTCATTTTACCTGATTTTTGAGTTGGCAACTAATGACGAATGACAAGGTTCCAGAGCCCTTAAGCTAGCACTAACAACTGACAACTGACAACTGACAACTGACCACTGACCACTAACAACTAACAACTGACCACTGACCACTGACCGCTGACTTCTAAACTGTCGTGATATCTTTCTCTTTCGATGCCAGAACTTCTTCTATTTTGGCAATGTACTTGTCAGTCAGCTTTTGAATTTTATCTTGCAAGTCTCGCGATTCATCTTTCGAGATATCGCTGCTTTTTTCTTGTTTGCGAATCGAGTCAACAGCATCGCGACGAATATTGCGAATTGCGACTTTACCTTCTTCGGCAAACTTCGCGGCCATTTTGACAAATTCTTGGCGTCTCTCGCTGGTCAGCGGCGGAATGTTCAAGCGAATTACTGAACCGTCGTTGTTAGGTACGAGTCCTACATCGGACAGGGAAATTGCTTTTTCGATTGAGGTCAGCGCTGTGCGATCGAACGGTTGAATGTTGATCGTAGTCGCATCCGGGGTGCCGATATTGGCAAGGGATTTGATCGGAGTTGGAGCTCCGTAATAATCTACCATGACTCGATCGAGCAGGGAGGCGTTGGCGCGTCCCGTCCTGATAGTATTAAAAGACCGTTGAGTAGCCTCAACAGCCTTTTGCATATGATCTTCTGATTCAGCTAACTTCACAAAATCCTCCGACAAGAGTTCCAATAGATTCTCCCATTACGGCGCGGTAGATGTTGCCCGAGACCGAGAGGTCAAATACCATAATAGGAATATTATTTTCTTTGCACAGGGCGATCGCGGTACTGTCCATCACTCGCAAGTCTTGGTTCAAGACGTGGGCGTAGGTGAGGCTTTGATACCTGCGGGCGTTGGGGTTGATGTGGGGGTCAGAATCGTAGACCCCATCTACCTTAGTCGCTTTAAAAATCACCTCTGCATCAATTTCAGCCGCCCGCAAAGCCGCTGTAGTATCAGTAGTAAAGAAAGGATTACCAGAACCGGCACCAAAAATCACTACCCGTTTTTTTTCGAGGTGGCGAATTGCTCGCCGTCGAATGTATGGTTCAGCTATTTCTTGCATGGCGATCGCCGATTGTACCCTGGTTGGCACACCTGCTTGTTCTAGTGCATCCTGCAAAGTGATAGCATTCATTACCGTAGCAATCATCCCCACGTAGTCGGCTGTTGCCCGATCCATCCCTGCCGAAGCTGCTTTCACGCCGCGAAAAATGTTGCCGCCGCCGACAACGATCGCGATTTGAATGCCTTCGGACACGACTTTAGCTACTTCCTGAGCGATCGACCCAACGACTACCGGATCGATACCGTAGCCCAAGCCGCCCATCAGCGCTTCACCGCTGAGCTTCAGCAAAACCCGCTGATAAACCATCCCCATGCCGCCACTATTTTTTTACTTCTGTTTGCCTCCACCATAAGATAGCAGCACGGGTGCATTTTGAACATCAATTGGCTGGAACAGGCTTTTGAGCTTGTTCCAGAACACCTAGGTGAGAACTGTTGAGAATCCGGCGCCCTTGCTAAAAAAACGCGATTTTTAGGCAAAATCTTCGTTTTGGGCGATCGACCTTCCAGCAGAAACCGAGTGTTTTCTCCCCACCGGCGTGAGAACTGCGGATTGAATTTATTCTTTGGGAACGAAATCAAGAGCAGCAGAATTCATGCAATAACGCTGACCGGTTGGCTTAGGCCCATCGTTAAATACGTGGCCGAGATGAGCATCACAAACAGCACACAGTACCTCAGTGCGGCGCATGAACAAAGCGTTATCCGCTTCATTCCTGACATTTTCTTCTTTAATGGGAGCGTAGAAACTCGGCCAACCTGTACCGGAATCGTATTTTGTTTCTGATTCAAATAGCTCTGTACCACAGCAAATACACTTATAAGTTCCGGGCTTTTTGTTGTCGTGATATTCGCCGCTAAAAGCTCTTTCTGTGCCTTTTTTTCTGGTTACTTTGAACTGTTCTGGCGTGAGTTGCTGTTGCCATTCGGCGTCGGTTTTCTTAACTTTGTCTGTCATGGTTTAATGTTTGGAGTAGATGAAAGAATAAGACCGAGCGGTTGAAACCGCGTCTACACAAACAAAACCCGCCTCCGCGGGTTGAAGACCAAGAAGACCGGGCGGTTGAAACCGCGTTTTATCTTCAGTCCGCGGAGGCGGACATTGTTTGTGTAGGCGCGGTTTCAACCGTACGTCCGATATTCGTTTTTATAGGCGCGGTTTCAACCGTACGTCCGATCTGATTAACTCATGGCTCCATTAATATTAACCTAATTGGCTCCAAATGAACATACCAGGGAAAAGGATTGTCTTTGATCGCCCGCCACTTTTCTTTGAAAAGTTCAGCTTGCAAGTGATAATCTTGGGAATCCTGGGGAGGCGAGTGCAACTTGAGATATAATGTCACCCGGTGGGGAGTTTCCACCGTTGAGGCGATCCAACAAGCAAAAGTATTTTCGCGATCGCACGCGCTAACAAAACTGATTTGATGAGCCCGAATTCCCACAAAAACTAGAGAGTTGGGAATTGGTTCGACGACAGTCAAAGTGCAGCCCCAGTCGATCGCCTCCACGAGAGTTACGGAGATCGGTTTAGCAGCACAGAAGTTCTTACAGCCGGTCAACTGGGCGACGGTGAAGTTGCGAGGGCGATCGAAAATGTTCTGTTTGGTATCAAAGGATCTCGCACTTCCATCAGCCAAAACCAACAGATTCTCGCACACCCGGTAAACCTCCTCTAAATTGTGGCTGACAAACAAAGTAATACCCCGATAGTTAGCCAGAGTCTGCATCAACTCCCGTTCCAGTTGACTCCGCAAGTGCGTATCCAAAGCCGAAAACGGTTCGTCTAACAGCAGTAAATCGGGACAACTGGCGATCGCCCTCGCCAAAGCCACCCGCTGCTGCTGGCCACCCGAAAGTTCGTGAGGATAGCGGCTTTCCAGTCCCGACATTTGCACCGAAATTAACTGTTCTTTGACTCGAAGTTGTTGCTCGCTTGCCGATAAATGCTGCAACCCAAAGGCAATATTTTCCGCCACAGTCAAGTGCGGAAACAAAGCATAGTTTTGAAACAAAAAACCTATTTTGCGGTCTTTAGAAGGCACATTAATGCCCTGTGCGGAGTCAAATAAAACCTTACCATTGACTGCAATTTTACCGCTACTTGGAGTTTCCAAACCAGCGATACATCGCAGAGTCATGCTCTTACCAGAACCCGACGCACCCAAAATTCCCAGCACTTCCGGGCCGATATCGAAGCCGACATTTAAGGCAAAGCCAGAAAGAGGTTTAAAAATATTTAAAAATAGTCCGTTTTTCAGTTGATTATTTTTTTTATTTTTGCTGTCACTATAGTTAGCTGAATTTGCAACATTAGAATGTAGTTTATCTGGAAAATCTAAATAAATTGGAAAATCGGCATCTTGCCCGTCCCGAATATGACCGTGAACCACATTTATAGATGACTTAGAAGTGCGATATTTTAAATTTGATTTAGGCGAAATTCTTTGTAAATCAGTCCAATAATTAACAGCAGTTAGGACGCTCAAAGCAAGACTGAGCACAATCAAAACCCAAATACCAGCTTGCCTCATATCGCCAGATTCCACAGCAAAATAAATTGCCATCGGGATAGTTTGAGTTTGTCCCGGAATATTCCCAGCTAACATCAACGTCGCGCCAAATTCACCCAAAGCGCGGGCAAATGCGAGAATAGTTCCTGCTAGAATTCCCGGCCACGCTAGAGGTAGCATAATCCGCCAAAAAACCGTCCATTCGGAAGCGCCTAAAGTGCGGGCTGCATTGAGAAGATTGGCGTCAATTTGCTCAAAAGCCCCCAAAGCAGTTTTGTACATTAGGGGAAATGAGACGACGGTGGCTGTAATGACGGCGGCTTGCCAAGTGAAGATGATTGTTAAGTCGAATTTTAGCAACAATTGACCGATCGCGCCATTTCTCCCAAACAGCAGCAGCAACAAGAATCCGATTACTGTGGGCGGCAAAACTAAGGGAGAGATGAAAATGCCTTCTATCAGGGCTTTACCTCGAATGCGGGTTGAAAGCATCCACCGGGCGGCGGCGATTCCGAGAAAGAATGTAAGGAATGTGGCGATGGCGGATGCTTTTAGGGATATCCACAATGGAGATAAGTCGAATTCCATATTTGGGATTAACTATCGCAGTCTTATCTGATTTTTGAATGAGATTTTTTTTTAACGAACCGCGAAGACGCTAAGGGCGCTAAGGAAGAAAGAGAAGGAAGAGAATAAACTGTAGGGGCGGTGCCCGGTGCCGGTTCTCTTTCTCCGGGTTTGTGACAACTCCTACGCCAACTGAGTACAGTATGGTGTAGGCGTCTTTGCAGCCCGATGAAGGGTGTGCAAAATTTCCTTCGCGGTACTATCATCTATAGTTCCTACTACAGAAAGATTCCCGCCACGGCGTTTTATACTGGGGAAAATGTCCAACCCCAGTTTCTTTAAATTGATCGCCGCGTTCACGTCGCGATCTACCATTAAAGAATGTTGCTCATCCCAATAGTTTCGGATACCGCAATCGGTGAAAATGATTTCATTCCGATAGCATAAAACCATTGACGTGTAAGCAGGTTTTTGCGAAATTACTGCTGACCCAGCTTTTTCGGCTATGTATTCCAGCGTCTTGAAAAATTGACCAAACGCAGCATCCAACCAGGACTTATTCAGTCCTGATTTGGCTGATTGACCGTTTGGAAGATAAACCCCAGCATCATCTTGTTTGACTTTATTTCGTTTAGTCAAACCTTTTAAATTCAAATCTTCATAAAAAAAGAATTTAGCTCCCGACCTCACAAGCTTGTGAGCAGTCTTATAATGGAAATCTTGGCGATAACGAGCTATCTTCTGGTGCTGATGAGCTTCTTTTTTGGCTAGCTTGCGTCTAGCTTTAGAACCGCGCTTCCGTTTGTTTCGTTTCCTTGAAATGCGGTCTAACTTAGCTTGGTTTTTGCGAAGCGGTTTTAATGATGGTAGCTTCTCGCCTGAAGACGTTGCCAAGTAAACATCTTCATGAAGCACTGCATCCAAACCCATTGAATTATCCCAGCTTGGAGTAACTTTGTCAGGTACAAAGCTAGGGACAGAAGAGTCTTCCAGTATTAATTGAATGAACCAACCATCAGCCTTCCTGGTTACACTAGCTTGCTTAAGGGTAAATCCGTCGGGAATTGGACGGTGCGTCCGAACTTTTACGACCCCTAGTTTCGGCAATCGAATATAAATCCAATTCTTGCGAACCAATTTAATCCAATCGTTGTTAGCCGTAGAGAATGTCATTGTTCGGTAATCCGATTCAGTTTTGAATCGGGGTTTTCCCGATCGCCCACCTTTACTGTTTCCTACGATAAACCGTTCAAAAGCTTTGTCTACTCGCTTAGAAACATCTTGTAGGATGGTTGAATCTACCTGCTTAAAGTCCAACAGCTCGCCACTGTGGAAAACTTTCACCAAGTCTTTTTTAATGATTGGCAATTGTTGTTTTTGCGAGTAATAGTTTGGCTTCGCGCGGGGCGCAGAGATGCTAACAATCAACGGACAAGCATTCACAGTCGTGCGGTTCATTTCCCACCAGTCAAATCGATCACCTAACTGCCGATTGTACCAATAGCGGCAGATTCTCAACCAATGGTTGAGGGTTAACTTTTGATTGGTATCGGGATCAAACTGATACTGGTATGTTGTCTTCATTGCGTTACGACCTTTACGCTTTTATTAAGTACAAAAATACCAGAAAACACTACACCGTGTCAAGCAATTAAATAATTATATTAACAAACAAGATTAACTCATTAAATAAAGAGTTTGTTCGTCTCGTCATCCACCCGCCCACCTCTCAAAACATAGTTTTGAATTGGTTGACGGTGGAATCCTCACCTCACGCGCCTCTCATCCCACACTAATCGAAGCGATATAGTGTGGGGTTTCCCGTCTGGCTAGCTAATTAACGAGCTAAACCGAATCCGTATTTCTGAAATACTATTTTAGCGCGATCGCCCGCCAAGAACTCAACAAATGTTTTTGCCGCAGCCTGGTTGCGGCTGTTTCTGATGACTGCTAGGGGATAAACAATGGGCGAGTGCAAGTTTTCGGCGGCCGTTAGCTGTACAATTAGTTTGTCGGATGTTTTGGCGTCTGTGGTGTAAACTATGCCAGCATCAACGTTTTGGCTTTCGACAAATGTCAGCACTTGACGGACGTTATTTCCCAACACTAATTTAGGCTGAATTTGCTGCCACAATCCTAGTTTAGTTAGCATTTCCCGGGCGTATTGTCCGACGGGTACGCTGTTGGGTTCGCCGATCGCAATTTTCTTGATTTTGGCATCCGTCAACTGTTTAAAATCGCTCACAACTGCGCTATTTTTGGGAGAAATCAACACCAGGCGATTTGTTAGCAAGTTGCGGCGAGTCTCGTTAAGTAGCAAATTAGCTCGCTGTAAATCATCCATTTGTTTGGTAGCGGCGCTGAAAAATATATCTACTGGGGCGCCTTGCTGAATTTGTTGTGCTAGTCCCCCGGAAGCACCAAAATTATACGTAATATTCAGATTGGGATTGCTGGTTTGATAAACTGTCTTGATTTCTGTTAAGGCGGGCGAGAGGCTGATTGCAGCGGATACGGTTAAAGATGTGCGCTGCTGCGCTGTGGCGGCATTCCAATCGATCAGCAGTGCGATCGCCACAATTGCTGCAATAATTAAATTGAGAATAGGAGTTTTTTTTGAGTTCATCAGAAATAGTTGAGAATCTTTAATTTTGAATTACTCCGAAACCGATATAAAACTACCTTCTTCTTTCTCTTTCCTTGGCGCCCTTTGCGTCTTCGCGGTTCGTTAAATAATAGTCCGATAGAGACAAGACATTGCCCAAGGCGTGTCAACAACCAGCCTTAAAACCTTTGTATCTCTCGTTTATAGCAGAGGCCAGATCCCCCTAAATCCCCCTTAAGAAGGGGGACTTTGAGTGCTTTTTGCCCCCCCTTAAGAAGGAGACTTTGAGTGCTTTTTGTCTCCTCCTTAAGAAAGGGGAATTTGACCCTTTCTTGTCCCCCCCTTACCTTAAGAAGGAGACTTTGACCCTTTCTTGTCCCCCCCTTCTTAAGGGGGGCTAGGGGGGATCTGGTC
>NZ_JAUBOJ010000066.1:0-5818 GCF_036700185.1 Microcoleus sp. BM001215392
CCCATGCCCCATGCCCCATGCCCCATGCCCCATGCCCCATGCCCCATGCCCCATGGCCCATTCCCCATGGCCCATTCCCCATGCCCGATGCCCCATTCCCCATGCCCCATTCCCCATTCCCCATTCCCCATTCCCCTATTATGAATTTTATTGAAAGTGTTAAAATGGCCGGTCAAACGCTGCTAGCAAACAAAACTCGCAGCAGCTTGACGATGATTGGGATGATTGTCGGAAATGCTTCGGTAATTGCGATGATTGGGATTGGAGAGGGTGCTCAAAATTTTGTGGGCGGACAAGTTAAATCCCTGGGTACAAATGTGTTGATTGTTAGAGCTGGAGTGCCTAATGCTAGCCGCAGTTCGCTCAGAAATGCGCCCCAAACACTTATAGTAGAAGATGGTAAGGCGATCGCATCTCAAGTCCCGTCGGTGCAAGGCGTCTCAGCAGAACTCAACAGTTCAGAACTCGTTCGCTACGGTAACAAAAATGTTTCGTCTCTCATTTTTGGGACAATTCCCGAATTTCTGACTGTCAGAAACTTTGAAATGGCTAAAGGGAGATTTTTAACCGAACTCGATGTCAAGCAAAACAATCAATTTGTGGTTCTCGGTTCAGAATTGGCCGAGAAACTGTTTGCTAATACCAATCCCCTCGGCGCACAAGTGCGAATCAAAAATGTCAGCATGAAAGTAATTGGAGTATTTGCACCCAAAGGGACATCTTTTGGTACAAATTATGATAACTCGGCTGTTGTGCCGATCGCCACAATGGCTAACCGGATTGTCGGGCGCAAGTCTCCCTACGGTTTAGCTGTCACTTCGCTGTTTATTTCGATTGAAGATGAGTCGAAAATGGATGCTGCTCAATTTCAGGTGGAAAACTTGCTGAGACTGCGGCACAAGATTACCACAGAAGATGACTTTACTGTCAGAAATCAGAAAGATTTAATGGCGACAATGGGCTCGATTTCTGGGGCGCTGACACTGCTGTTGACTGCTGTTGCTAGCATTTCGCTGTTGGTGGGCGGCATTGGGATTATGAATATTATGCTGGTTTCTGTCAGCGAGCGCACCCAGGAAATTGGGCTCAGAAAGGCGATCGGAGCATCCCAAAACGATATCTTGTTTCAATTTATCATCGAAGCTGTAATTCTCTCTGCTGCTGGAGGAATAGTCGGTACTTGCGTAGGTGTCGGCGGTATCTTGCTTGTGGGTAATTTCACCCCCCTGCAAGCTGGTATTTCGCCCGTGGCGATCGCCCTAGCTGTTAGCGTATCCGGTACAGTAGGCTTGTTTTTCGGCGTCGTCCCCGCGCGCCAAGCCGCCAAACTCGACCCGATCGCCGCCCTAAGAAGTGCTTAGTAAAGAGTTAGATTCATACCATACTTAAGTACATACTTATCTTGGCAATACATAATGCTACTAATCAATTATAACAACCATATGTATGTATTGAAATTTCAATAAAATCCCTAAAATTGTAACGATTGAACAAAATTAATGTACTTTAATGGCTAAATAAAGTATAAAACTTTATCAAAATAAGCGAAATATTAAAGATTCCATAAAGTTTTAGTCAGGGTATTTACTTACTCAACAGAAAGTTTAATAATCAAAAATACGAGCAAACACTTATAGTATTTATCAATGCTATAAATGTTTGCTATTTAAAAATTAAAAATATCAAATAACAACCAATGGCATCTCTTACCAGCAGTCCTAAATTCGACTTTCTCGAAGGAACTTCAGCGCCAGATCAAATTAACGGCTTGGATGGCAACGACATAATTTACGGCAAGGGCGGAGATGACTTTCTAGAAGGCGATCGGGGTAAAGACAAAATCTGCGGCGACTCCGGCAACGATTCAATTTTCGGTGGTGCAGACGAGGATATCATCTGGGGGGGCAAAGGTAACGACCTAATTTTTGGCAATTCCGGCAACGACACCCTCTACGGCGGCAAAGGCAGCGATACCCTCAGCGGCGGCGAAGGCGATGACATTTTTGCGATCGGCAAAGGCAGCGGCGGCCCAACTGTAGCCACAGCAGACTACATCACCGACTTCGAGAACGGTAAGGACAAAATTCGATTGCTAAATGGCCTGACATTTGACGATTTAAACATCCAGCAAGGCACAAACGCTAATAGCACTGTAATTCAAGACAAACTCACAGGCGAATATTTAGCAGTATTGCCGGGAATAAACAGCAGTACAATCAACCGCGAGAACTTCACCACTCACCTATCGGGAAACCCCATCATAGAGTGGAACGCAACGATGCTCGACGCCATCCGGACAGCCAGCACCTCGCCTCCGGTAGCCTCCCGCAACATGGCAATGGTTCAGGCAGCGATTTACGATTCGGTGAACTCGATTACCAAAAAATACAGCCCTTACCGCGTCAGCATAGATGCACCCGCAGGCGCGTCAAAAGAAGCCGCAGTAGCAGCAGCGGCCCAACAGGTATTAGTCAGCCTCTATCCAGCACAAGCAGCAAAATTTGACGCAGCATATCAATCATCTTTGTTGACAATTCCCGACGGCAAATCCAAAGATGACGGGATCGCCCTAGGTAGGCAAGTTGCCGACCAAATTATCAGTTGGCGGAGTACAGACGGCTCCACCAAAGTAGTGCCGTACACTCCCAAAACCACCCCCGGCAGTTGGCAGCCGACTCCCCCGGCCCTAGCAGCGGGGCTACTACCCCAATGGCCGGAGGTGACTCCCTTTGCGATGACTAGCGGTTCTCAGTTCCGCCCGTCGGGCCCGCCCGCCCTCAATAGCGCCAAGTACGCAGAGGAGCTCAACTACGTCAAAGAAATCGGGAAAGTTGACAGTCTGACGCGCACGCCGGATCAAACTGCGATCGCCAGATTCTGGGCCAACGGCGGAGGTACTTTTACTCCCCCCGGGCACTGGAACCAAATCGCCCAAGAAGCATCAGCCCTCGCGGGCCTATCGTTAGAAGATAGTGCCCGCTTGTTTGCGCTGCTGAATTTTGCCCAAGCCGATGCAGCGATTAACTCCTGGGATGCTAAGTACCAGTACGACTTATGGCGGCCGGTGACAGCGATTCGCCAAGCTGACAAAGACAACAACCCGAACACGACGGCCGACCCCCTGTGGACTCCGCTGATAACTACTCCGCCTTTCCCCGAGTACACGTCGGGCCACAGTACCTTTAGCGGTGCAGCCGAGCCCGTCATGAACTCTGTATTTGGTGCAGATTTTGGATTTGCCGATAAGGGAGATAAATCTGTTAACAGTTTGCGAACCTTTGAAAACTTTGCCCAAGCTGCGGACGAATCAGGGATAAGTCGGATTTACGGAGGCATTCATTTTATGAGTGCTAACCTAGACGGTTTGAGTGCCGGTAGAAATGTGGGCAACTATGTTGTCCAGAATTTCTTGAAAGCGTAAGGACTTCAGTCCTCTCTAAAGGCTTGATCGTTCGGACTTCAGTCCTCTCTAAAGGCTTAAGTCAATAAAGACTAAAGTCCGAACGATCAAACCAGTTTATTCGAGTAATTCGACAGTACCGAGATATCCATCTACGCGAACTTTTTGACCGTCTCGCAAGCGAGTTGTAGCTTCAGCAACATTCATGACTGCCGGAATTTTGTACTCGCGAGCGACGATCGCCCCGTGAGACAACTGGCCGCCAACTTCCGCTACAATTGCCTTTGCTCCCAACAGCAGCGGCGCCCAACCAGCATCGGTGTACGGTACTACAGCGATCGCATTTTCGCCTAATTCTGTAGTGACACTCCGGCAAATTTTGACAAAACCTTCGACGCAGCCGATACTTGCGGGGATTCCCTGCATGATAGCGGTTGCGGAGGTTGAGGAGTCGATCGACCTTGGGCGAGAATTCGGCAGCAAATTGCCGTAGACTACAGGAGGAATCGGGCGATCGCGATCCATCAACAGGCGATCGCGCCTCAGTCGAATCGTATCCTGAAAAGAAACACTCGCACCGCTGCGAATCCACTCTTGAATCTCCCCAAATTCCAGATAAAAAATATCTCCAGGTTGCTCAAACACCTGCATTTCCAATCCGCAAGCTTCAATCTCCAGAAAAGTCCAGCGGAGATGAGCCAACAACCGCGCGTAAATTTCGCTAATTTGGTTTTTAACTAGAGCTCGTTCCTGACATTTATTTAAGCGCCACTTCTGAGCAAAAGTCAAGCTTAACTTATCGGTTGCTGGTGAATTAGCAACCGCAGATTTTTGAGCCATAGTTATTAGCAATTTGCGGTAAGTTTCCGGCTGTTCTCGCCAAGTAGGAACAGCGATATCAGTTCCCACTTCGCTCAAATATCCGTAAAGATCGAGCCAGTTATCAAACTCTGATTGTAAAGCCGGACTTTCCGAAAATATCAGTGCTAAATCTGCGGCTGAAACATTCTCGCCTGACTGGGAAATAGCAGCTTGTCGCAATTTCTCAGCCAACTGTTGCAAAGCTCGCACCGAAGCGATTTCAGGAGCGGTATCATTGACAAGCCAAGCATCGTCAACGCGAAAAATTGCTTTGCGAATAGCCAGCCCGATCGGCCCTAAAATATTGTAGTAAGTAATCGGTTTCAGCCACTCCTGAATTTGCTCGGCTCTCTCAATTAAATCCGTTACATCCGTTACATAATCCGTTGCCGAACTTTTTTCTGACTTCTCCAAACTTTCTATTGCTGGTAAAAAAATAGAAGTGCGATCGCCCGCAAAATCTGCATTCAGCGCCCGCTCCCGCTGTACCAGACGCCACAAACCGGGCAAAGAAGGCAAAATCTTCGCCAAAGGCGGCTTACCCATCTTCTGCCCCCTGAGTAAAAATTCCAAACCCTGCTCCGGCAATCCCATCATCCGAAAGATTTCGCCCAACAAAGTCGCGTTAAAATAAGCATGGGAACCCAGCAAAGTCGCCGTTTCCTTGAAATTGAGATGAGCAGCGCGATCGCCCAAAACCACCCGAAAAATCTCTCCCCAAACCCCACAAGTCAGCGGGCGATTAATCGACCAAGTTAGGGGGCGAATTGCACCAGGAATCACTTCAGCGGCAATAGTGCGAGTCCAAAACGGCTGCAAATTAGTAATCGGACGGCTTTGCAAAATCCAAACTTTTTCTCCGTCCCAACTCCACTCAATATCCTGCGGGATGCCGTGAAAAAAAGCTTCGATGGCTTGCGCTTGTTTGACTAATTCAGCTATAATTTGTTTGTCAATAATTGAACTAATTTCGAGTTCATTTAAATTTTGTGTTAAAGTCTCAGGCTGGGTAAAATCAACTTCCAAATGTAACGGAGTCACTTGTCCGCCCACAACAGATTCCGCACCTCCCGGCAAAGCTTCAATAATTATCTGGGAACCGCCATCTAAAGGATTGCGGCTGAACATAACTCCGGCAACTTTGCCATCAATATAAGGCTGAATTAAGACAGCCATTTGAGTATCGGGGAGTTGTCGCTGGCGTCGGTAAGATATAGCTTCGGAAGTCCAATAAGACTGGCGGCAGCGGTTAATGCCGTCGAGCAATTCTGCTTCAGTCAAAACAGGGCCAATGGTTTCATATTGTCCGGCGGCGGAACTAATCTCGCCATCTTCTCCCGCCGCGGAAGAACGCACAATCATGCGGTTGGGAATTTTTGCTTTGAGGTTTTGGATGACAGAATTACTGATTAAAAGGCGATCGGATTTTCCCTTATTCCCTCTCGCTTCTTTCTGCTTTCTTCCATCCGCTACATCCCGCACATTGCTCGCTGCCGAACTGCCTTCTTTCTGCTTTCTTCCATCCGCTACATCCCGCACATTGCTCGCTGCCGAACT
>NZ_JAUBOJ010000066.1:5918-23054 GCF_036700185.1 Microcoleus sp. BM001215392
TGCTTTCTTCCATCCGCTACATCCCGCACATTGCTCGCTGCCGAACTGCCTTCTTCCTTCGATGGCAAAATCCAGCCAGAAGGAACATTAAAACCAGCGCGTTTTAACTGAGACAACCTAGCAGCCTTATCGCCGCAGATTGCAGCATCCAACGAATCATCGAGAGAGAACAATTGTTCCGATTTAGATAAAGCCATATCATCACCCTGACTGAGATTAATTGCAGCTAATAAAACTCCCAATCCTGCTGCTGCTAAGAATTCCGGCAAAGATTGACGCCACACCCAAACCCAGATTGGCGTGCACAGACAGCCTCCGCGGGAAGCAAACAGTCTCGCCCGATCGCCCTTTTGCCACCACCGCTGTGCCAAAGCCCACAGCAGTAGCCCCCAAATGCCCGACGAGAGAGCCACCGGCGGCGAAAATGCCAAAAGACCCCAAACGGCGTTGGTAACGCCTCCACCTCGGGCGATCGCGTATCTAGCCGCGACTAAAGGAATTAACAGGGCGATCGCGATCGCAGGTGAATCAGGAAACCAAAATCTCCCCGCCAAAACAGGCACAATACCCCGGGCAATTTCCGCCAACACCGCAGCAATCCCCGCCCATTTCCCCCCATGAATGAAAGCAGCCGACACGCCGGCATTCCCCGTGCCCAACCGCCTCAAATCCTTGCCGCCCAGCAGCAGCACCGCCCAGCGAGTAAGCGGCAAAGCACCCACAGCAAAACTGGCGCTTAACAGAAGCGCGATCGACAACAGCGGCATAAAGGGGCCCTTTAATTTCAATCTCTAAGTATTATGGCTGCAATTCGCTCAATTTTTCAGTCTTCCGATATATTGCACGAGCGCCAATAGCACATAAAATACTATAGAAGTACAGTAAATAAGGATTTGAACCAAATGGTAGATAACAACCTAATGATTCCCATCGCAGTTCTTGGTGTTGGATTTGTCGCTGCGGTTAGTATCGGCTCCATTGCGTGGTACAACTCCAAGCGTCCCCCGGGTTGGGAATCCAAAGAACGGCCTGATTTTGTACCGCAAGTTGATAAAGATGATTTGATTGCTGATGTTTCTGAGTCCAAAGGTAAATAATAAAAAGTTTCTTGAGACGAAGAAAAGCTGAGATAGGACTTGTGAATTAATCAGAAAACTTTGTCATTGCAGCCAGAACGCTGCAATTTTTACGGCTGGCTTTTCCATTTTTTGCACGAGTCCTGTTTTTATATTGCGATCGAGAACATATTGATAAATATCCTCATATCCTGTCCGCTAGAAAAACCACAAGCAAAAAAGGTTTGATCGTTCGGACTTTAGTCCTCATAAAAATCAGAGGACTAAAGTCCGAACGATCAAACCAAGCGTTAGGTGCATCGAATATCACGCTACAGATTTTGCTTAATTTTGGTGAAAATTGTGTAGGGGCGATTCTCAAAAAGCCCCTAAAAATCTGATTGCAGTGCAGTTTATACCTGCTTATTTTTGCAGCGGGTTGAGTTTCGTTACTGAGCTTTCCTTGGCATCTTCAGCACTATCTTTCAGGAAACTAGAAGCATCCTTAAAAGCTGCCCCTACTCTCTCTAAAATTTTGGCATCTGGATCGCTGCGATCGAAAACAGGTTGAGCCTTGGCTGGCTGTCCGTCTGGCGTTGCTAACAGCGCTTTGTCTCCGGCAAGTTCTTCATCAAACTTGTCAGTTTCCATTGGTGCAGAACCCGGATACAGCAGCTTTGAAGCATTAGACTCAGCCGCAGTCGAAGCTAGTAGGCGATTGCCCAAAATCGACAAATTAGCTTGATTCTTTCCTACTTTAGCAGGCGATTGATTAACTTTCGGGTCTGTAGACATTTGATAATCCGCGTACCCATCACCATCGGCCTTGTGGGGGTTATTCATTCCTCCCATTTGAACCGGAGGATTTTCGGGCCGAGCACCTCGAACATCGCCCGCATTAGCGGTACTGGTAAACAGCAGCAAGCCTGCCATAAATACAGTCAAAATTTGACTGATAGGCAGTCTTTTAATCAAATCAGTTACAGTGTTCACAATATTTTCCCGATTGTTTACGACTACTTGTCCAGAGTAAAAAGAAACTCCGATGGCTGCCTCTAACGGTGGGGATATTTTGCTGCGAAAGGCGATCGAATTTTGTCTCACTTTAGATGGATTGAAAATTCCTAGGGTGCGTCACTTCCCAGAATTGCTACAACGGAAAAGTTTTTATAGGGCAGGCGCACCCTGGAAGCTATAAGATAAAGGAGGCGGCAGTGCCTTGTTCTAGAGCGCAGAGCATCTGTAATTCGCTCAACTGAAAATCACTCTAATTGCTCGATTTCAAGAATATTTCAGTTTGGGGTGCACCGCAATAACTGCTAACTGGGAAATTGTTCCACTTTCGCTTCAGCTTGCAAAGTCAGCAAACCAGCTTCCACATTTAACTGTTGAATTCGCAGGGACATTCCCTCAAGTTCAAAATTGCGCAAGTTTAAAATTTCACCAGCTTTTCCGACCAAAGCAGCCGTTAAATCCGGCGAAAATTCCTTGTTTTCGGGATACTGCACATCCTGAAGAGCAATTGCCCAACCGTCAGCGGCTACCTGAGGTTTAGCGGTAAAGATAATTGTTTCAGTGGCAGCAGTTTCTCGCACTAATACATCAGCATTTAAAGCAATTTTGCCGGAGGCAAGCAATTGGCAATTCACCGTTTTAACATCAATTGTCAGCGGTTTTCCCTCAACATTAACTTTTAAGTTGTTCAGTTTGCTGCCGATGTATTCGGAATTAAAAGCGCGGTTGATATCGCTTTCGGTTAAAACTGCTCGCGCGGTACCGAAGGCAGGCGCGTTGAGTTCAATTTTGCCAAACATCGCGCTGAGGGGATTGACAGTAATATCATTGATGTGAATTTCTAATTCTTGCACGCGCAAATCTTGCTGCATTACCAATCCTTTGCCCTCAACGTCAACAGCCTCTACTTCTCCCTGGGCTAGCTGGCCGGGATCGGTGTTGACTGTGACAGAAAAACTTTCAGAGCCGTCTAATCTGCTGGCAATAGCAATCTCTGCTACTTTGTCGATCGCCTGTTCCCCTAAACTCCGATTTTGTTGAGGCACGCTTGAAATTCCTACTATTGTTTCAAAAATAGTAGATAATACTTATGTTGGTTAGCGTCTTCCTCTCGGCAGGTTTATCGGGTGAAAAAACTCAGCCAAAGACAGAGGGTTTTCAGTTTCGTTGCCGAAATTAATTCATCGCCATTCAAATAAGTTTTTTTGAAGAGCAAGAAATCGCTTTCGGTGTGGTTGAGTTCGATATAAATTTAAACAGGCGGATCGATCGCCATCAGCTCGCTGTTTTTGTGGATTGTAGAGCCACCAACCATCAAAAAGTCGGATTTTTGGCAAAAGTATTTTCGAGAACATCGATCGCACGTTACAATACATTAAGAGCCGGCACCGCCTTTTGCAATGAATCCAGAATCAACTCTCGCCAGACTACAAGCTACACTTCCTGACGGAAAACTGCCTTCTAGCTACGGGGTATACTTCAAAAACACCCTAGTAGCCCTGTGTCACGCCCTAGAAGACCACATCTTGCAAACCAGCAGCGGGGACGATCTCGCACTCAAACCCCTAGTTCTGGTGACGTTTCAGCAAGGAAAATGGTATTTGCAGGAAGCCGATAGATACTTAGATATTGCTAATGCCTCTCGGCGCGTTGTCATCGGCGCAGTAGCCGACAGCGGTTTCGCAACCCACAAAACTGGTCAATTAGAAAATGTATCTTTAATCGACCTCGATCCGATCGACCCCATCATCCAAGAATGGAATTTAATCATCCTCGCCCCAACCTACAAAGCAATGGTGCTTTGTCGCGAACTTTCCGATGAGGAATACTTGCCAGAAGGCAAGCCAGAAGTGGATACAGAACGAAAATTCTACGGTTTATGGTCTTTTGACCAGTCCTTGGTGTCGGCGGCGGCAGAAATTTTTATAG
Organism: Microcoleus sp. BM001215392; assembly: GCF_036700185.1. Classification (NCBI taxonomy): domain Bacteria; kingdom Bacillati; phylum Cyanobacteriota; class Cyanophyceae; order Oscillatoriales; family Microcoleaceae; genus Microcoleus; species Microcoleus sp. BM001215392. The sequence goes on from NZ_JAUBOJ010000066.1 coordinate 9,917, forward strand.
AACAGACGCGACATTACAACTCCCCCTTGGCTGACAGTTTGCTGGAAATTCATCACGAAATTCTCGCCACGAAAGGCCCGCCCCTAGCCGATATTAGCGGCGTAGTCACCCGGATAGTGACTTACCTGCAAACTTCTCAGCAGCAAATGGTGGCAATTAACCGCCAAACCCGAGATTTGTGGGAATTGGAAGGTCAAGCTTTGCGCGTCAGCCGCAACTTGAACGCCAATAAACTGCAAGCATTTCTGCGGATGGCCCAGCGCGTGGACGAACGCGATACCGCCAATCCCACAGCGTCTTTGCAGGTGGCGGCTTTGTCGGAAACTTTGGGTCAACTTTTGGATTTGCCGGCTTTGCAGTTGCGTAGGCTGCGGCTGGCGGGATTGCTGTTTCGCATCGGCTTAGTTTCGGCCCCGAGTGAGGTGTTCACCAAGACCCCGGATCAATTCGACCAACAGACTCTAGCATTTTGGCGCGATCGCAGTTTCATCGGTTCTCAACTCCTGCAAGCAATGCCGGAATTAGCACCGGTCGCCGAAATTGTCAAGCACAAACTCGAATATTGGGACGGCAGCGGCAGACCCGAAGGTTTGCGAGGCGAGGAGACACCGATCGGTTCCCGGATTTTGGGGTTGGCTGCTTGTTTTCAAGCCTGGACTCAAACGCGCGGCGACCGTCCTGCTTTGAGTTTGACAGCAGCCTTAGAAAAGTGTCGGCAACTGAGCGGGACTCGCTTCGATCCGGCTTTAGTCGAAACCCTCGGCAATGTCGTCAGGCTGGTAGAAATGGGCTTGATGGAGCTACCGAGTCGCCCGAGTCAACTGCCGAATATTTGGTTGGAAGATTTGGGCGATCGTACGACCGCGGCAACTCCGGCATTATAAAATGAGTTCGGTAATTCAGTGGACAGTGGACAGTTGTCAGTTGTCAGTGGACAGTTGTCAGTTGTCAGTTGACAGTTAACCGTTAACTAATGACCAATGACTGATGACTAATGACTGCTGTTCGATCGCACTTCTGACGACAGGACTGATGACTAATGACAACTGCTTTCGGAGTCAACTACCAACTGCCAACTGCCAACTGACTCATGACTTATGACTAAAAACTAATGACTTATGACCTCGAAGCCATACGCCAAGGCAAAATTCATATATTGGCCGGTATAGATTTAGCTGGCGCAGACTTAGCTGGAGCCGATCTCGCCGGTGCCGACTTGTCTCAAGCCAACTTAACAGGAGCTGATCTGACCGGTGCTAACTTGCAGCGGGCGGTGCTGCGAGCAAACCTTCGCGGTGCTGACTTGAGCGGTGCTGACTTGCGCGGCGCCGATTTTCGGAATGCTGACTTGCGCGGTGCTTCCTTTGCTAACGCTTTAGTCCGCGATGCAAGTTTTGGGGGTGCTTTTTTGACGGCGGCCTCGATCGGCAATTTGGATCTCACAGGTGTCGATTTGCGCGGCGCCGATTTGCGGGGCGCTAACTTGGCTCGCGCCATCTTGCAGCAGGCAGATTTGAGCAATGCCAATTTGTCCGGCGCAGATTTGTCCGGCGCAGACTTGGAAGAAGCTATCCTGAATGGAGCCGTACTGCGCGGTGCTAATCTGACGGGGGCTAATTTGCTTTGTGCTGCGATCGAACATACCGTCTGGGATGGAGCATTACTCGATCGCGCTTGTCTCCAAGGCACGCCCCTGAGTCCTTAAAATTCAAAAATCCGGCACAGTGCCCAACGACTGCGTGGCGAAGTGTCATTTTGAAGACAGACAAGCAGAACAACTTATGCTTATGAAGTGAATAAGTACAAGCTATTTTAACAATTCTTAATCAGAGGTTATAATAGCGACTGTAGATGAGCAAACGAATTAATGGTAGCAGCTTTGTTTAGCGGTACATCCTTTCAAGGTCAAAGTGGCGATCGCCTTGTCAGCAAAGTAGCAGGAGCTGCGATCGCAGCCTTATTCAAACGTTCTGAAAAGGCAGAAGCCAACATCCGAGTCGAACCTGTGGCCAAACTCTTGCAGGGAAGCATAGACGGTTTTGACTTCGTTGGTAAAGGTATGTTGATGTATAACGGCCTGCGCATAGAAGTGATGGAACTCTACCTGCAAGCACTCTCAATTGATTTTGGGGCGATTTTTGCAGGTCAAGTCAAATTGCGGCAGCCTACCCAGGCAAATATGCGAGTAGTATTAAGCCGATCGGATTTAACCACCTCATTCAATACACCTTTTGTAGTTGAAAAACTCCAGAAGCTGAGTTACCAAGACCAATCTCTCCACTTTCAAAACACTGAAGTCAGCTTTGGAGCCGACAAATCAATTCGGCTTCAGTCCCAGATTACGATCGGCCAGGACAGCGAACCAGTCAAAATAGATATTACAGCTCAGTTGCAAGTAGAAGACCGACGCAAAATCCAATTTGTTAGCGTTACTTACGGCGGTGACGGGCAAGCAATAGACTTGGCTCAAGCTATAATTGTCCACGTAAATAACTTGCTAGACTTAGATAAATTTGCCTTAGAGGGTACTCAACTGCGAGTAGACCGCTGTCGAGTTCAAAACGACGAACTGGTTTTTTACGGTTGGGCTGGTATCGAACAGTTCCCCAAAGGCAAGCGTTAAGTCTGAGCCTGCTTTGGTTCTGCAAATCCGATTGGTTCGAGGAATTTTATATCTTAAAAACAAAACCCGCCTGTGCGGGTTTTGCTATTTTAAGGACTGTTTATTGGCTTTGGTAATGGGCAGCATCAGATCGCTGTATGTTCCGGCGAATTTTCTGAACAAAGAAAGCTGTCGCGTATTTAATTTATCAAACTACTGCATACTTAAAATCTTATAGGGTGGATATTCACAGCCCGCGATCGAGTTTAATCTTTAAATGCAAAATAGCTGATTAACGGCGATCGTATTCTAGCCTTAAAATCAGCACTCAGGTTGAGGCGATCGCGCCAATTGTCTTGATAAAGTTAGAGTATATTGAATCCAAAAACCGGGTTTTAGGAACGAAATTCTGTGGTGGGGGGCGATCGCGAAGATTTGATAACCCGGTTAATGAGAGTCGCGAGGACACAAGTCCTATTACAAAATAAATAACCCATAAAGAGGAAAAATGCTTGGATTTTATTTATTTGGTCTCTACCTCGCAGTCTTGTCCGTGTTTGCTGGGCCAAGCCGCCGCCCACCAGACAAATGGTGGGTAGAAATTGTCACAGATTTGCCCTACTGTACCTACTATTTTGGCCCCTTCGACACCGACAAAGAAGCATCCAGCAATACTCCCGGCTATATCGAAGACTTGGAAAGCGAGGGAGCCAAAAGAGTTAGCATCCGGATCAAACGGTGTCATCCTTCGGATCTCACCATCTGCGAAAGTGAATTCTCAAACAGTATCGCTGCTTAATAATTTTGATAGTTCAGGCTGCCGAAACCTGGTTGTTTAACTGAAATACTCCCTATATTGTGAGAAGTATGAGTTAAACAACCCGGTTTCAGCCAGTCAAGATTTCGTCAGATCGTATCCGGTCGATTAGCATAACAAAAAAGGTTTGTAGTGCGGACACTCCCGACGCTCTAGGGCTGCGGACACTCCCGACGCACTACAAAAAAGGTTTGTAGTGCGGAAGGGAGTCCGCTCTAGGGCTGCGGACTCCCTTCCGCACTACGAACACAACCATACCTGATATCAGTTCTGTTTGAGTTTTAAATTATCGAAAAATAGAAATATAAATCGCAAGAAGGAAGGCGAAATCTTCCGTAACAGTTTCAGCAATTAACAACTTACTTGCTCATCGTCGGGATTGGTTGCTATAATTCAAGGCTGAGCAATAGATCGAGCATCCATTGTTTTCTCCTAGTCCTTGCTTTGCCTACTTTCTATTTGTAGTGACGGCTTAAAATTCAGCCTCTTCTCCACCAAAATGCTGATATTAGCCAGCCTAAAATCTCAAAAATTAAGGTCGTTAAATCAGCACTGAGGACGAGCCGAGCTAGCTATTTATTTTGCTAGTTTAAGAAAAGTATAACCTACTTAACTTTGGGGAGAGCTACTATGTTCGGACTTTATCTATTAGGTATGTACGTTGCTGCTTTCTGGATACTGACTCAACCGATGGGCGGCAGTAGAGGTCGCGAGTGGTGGGTGGAAGTTGACACAGATTCGCCCAAACGTACCTATTACTTTGGCCCCTACGAAACCAAGGATGAAGCTTCTAATAACACGAACGGCTACATCAAAGACTTGGAAAAGAAAGGAGCTAAAAAAATTAGCATTAACATCAAGCAAGGTCGCCAGCCCAGTCAGCTAACAGCTAGCGATGAGTAAAATCAAATTAGGTTCACCGTTCGCGTCAATCCAGCTATTGGCATTGCCAATTTAATGCTAAGTGTCAGTCTAGATTAGGCGCGAATGGTGAACTATAAATAAATAACTTTTAAAACCCAGGGCTGGGGCCGCAAACAACATTAATTACAGCAGTATCTTCTGCTACTTGGGTAGAAAACAAAAAACTTCGATCGGCAGTCTGAGAAGCACAGAAAGTTCAAAACCCAGTTTTTGAGTCTTTTTTAGCTGATCAACCGCATATTTTCAGCAAAAACCCGGTTATTTGCGTCCCAGACTTCAAAACTAACGCTGATACGGGTGTATTGCGACACATCACTAACTTTTTGGGCTGTTGGCATCGATCGCACCAATAGTTGCTTCTGGTAATTAAAATTAAAGTGCCATCTGATTTAAAGTGTTGCGGGGATTAAAACTGCGATTTACCTGAATTTTTTCGTAGCATTCCCGCTCTAGAGCACTAAGTTCTTTCGGCGGGACGATCGCAATTTTGACCAACAAATCAGTGCGTTCATCTTTCTTGGCTTTTGGCCATCCTTTACCCCGCAACCGCAAAGACTGACCCGATCGCATCCCGGGCGGAAATTTTACCACGATGGTACCTTCAGGCGCCGGCACTTCAATAGAAGCTCCCAACACCGCTTCGTCGGGAGTTATCGGCACTTCGCAGACCAAATTCTCTCCCTCAAACTGGAAGAAAGGGTGAGGTACAACTTCTAATTTTAGGTACAAATCTCCCTGTTGCTTGGTATAGGGGTCAACTTGACCTTTACCTTTCACCCGAATTTTGCTGCCGGTTTTCACTCCCGCAGGAATCGAAACTTCCCCCGTAGCGACTCGCTTGGAAGTCCCACGAAAAGCTTCCCCCAGAGTCAGGGAAATCACGACTTCGGTATCGAGAGAGCTTCCTGCGGTGCGGTTTTCGTAGCCGGCGAAATCTTCAAATCCGCCAAAACCTGTGGGCCCACCGGTGCTGGTGCGGTAATTCCACTTGCTGCTGCGGCTGCTACCGGCACCGCTGCTAGCCGCGCGGCCAAGCAAAGCATTGATAAATTCGTCAAAACTGCCGTACTGGCTGAAGTCAACGCCGCCAAAATCTACATTCGTACCCGCTGGGCCCGGCCATCCACTGGGAGTTGCAGCCGCTTGCTTCCAATATTGACCGTATTGGTCGTATTTTTTGCGTTTTTCTGGATCGGAAAGCACTTCGTAAGCTTCGTTGACTTCTTTAAAACGAGCTTCAGCTTCTTTGTTCCCGGGGTTCATGTCCGGGTGATATTTCCGGGCTAGTTTGCGAAAAGTTTTTTTAATTTCGTCTGAGCTGGCGGTTTTGTTTAGTCCCAAAATAGCGTAATAGTCTTTAAAATCTGTTGCAGCCATTAAGCAATCCCCTCTTTATTAGTTGTTAGTTGTTAGTTATTAGTTGTTAGTTGTTAGTTGTTAGAAAGAATCAATCCTAAATTAGCAGGATGGCGAATTATAGCAACCGCGCCCGATGGTCAGGACGTTCTGGCGTTGCACTTCTTCCTTCTTCCTTCTTTCTTCTTCCTTCTTCAGATTATAGGTTATCAAAGGTTTGGACTCGATCGAGTTCGGTTGTTGCTGGCGGGACATCGCAATTTCCGCACCCCCCCTGCTGTTGGAGATTTTCAGGAGTTGTGCGCCTTCGGAATTTTGGTGTGGCTGCCGCATCCCTCGGAGTCTGGGGAAAGCTGCTGCTGCTTTTGGTTCGATCGCCCGTCGGGTTGACCCGATCGCCGACGATCGCTCTTTTTTGCTCTTTTTTTTCTGAATGTGCGATCGAACTTCTCTTTCTCTAACTGTTCGCCAGTGCAAATCCTAGCAAGTTCTCATCAGCAAGTTTTGTCAAATCTGTCCCCTAGATTTTGCATAAACCCTACCATAAAGCGTGCATTAATTCTACAATCTTTTGAAATATTTTTTATTTTTCACACTAAGATGATATACTTTCTTACTTTCACAGCATCTGTATATACTTAAGTCATATATATAGAACATAATTTCTGCTTTGTCTGTTAATTAGAACACACACTTTCAGAAAAATTAAGATAGGATGGTAAAACCATCAGCTTTTAACGCTACCAGAGTGCTAGGATTATGAATTATTTGCTAAGTTGGCCTTGTGGCTGCTGCGACGATTGGAAAGATAGTTCCGAGAGTTGTGTTGTGCTCAGAAACGGGCAGCGGATATGCCAGTCTTGCTACGATCGCAAATACCAGAATCAGAAGTTATCCGCCAGACGCAGGCGATCGAACATATCTGTATCGCAGCAGACTGCAACAGTAGAGACTGTCCATTACTAATGCGCCTGGGTTTGAATAAAGCCAAGTATTTGACAGCGGGAGCCTCAGCAGTTGCAATTAATCCTGAGCTCAAAAAAATTAGTCATCAGTCCTGGGCCATTGGCGATCTGTCACTAATTTATTTATTTATCATCAGTCACTAGCTGGCAGATAACAGATTTTAAATTAAAAAACTAATGACTGACGACTAATGACTAATGACTAATAACTAAATGATAGTTCCATCAGGAATCGTGGCATTTTTGAGGACTACGACAATACCGCTGCGGATGTAAAAACCTTGGCTTTCGCGGTTGGCTTCTTCCACTCGGTCTTTATTAATGATTTGAACGTTGCGGCCGATTCTGGCATTTTTATCCACAATCGCGCGGCGAATTGTAGTATCTGCACCAATACCTAGGGCGACGCCACCGTTGTCCACACTCGAATGCCGTTCGGCGTCGGGTTCGTAGAAGTCAGCACCCAAAACCAGGGTATCTTGAATCGTACATCCAGCTTCAATGCGCGATCGAACTCCCAACACAGAATGGTCGATCCGGCACTGTTTGAGAATGCAGCCTTCAGCAATAATTGATTCCGTCACATGAGTATCTAAAAGCTTAGTCGGCGGCAAGAAACGCGGGCGAGTATAAATCGGCGCCTTTTCATCGTAGAAACTAAAAGGCGGCTGAGGCTGTTTTGTCAGCGCCAAGTTAGCATCATAAAAAGCCTCAATGGTTCCGATATCTTCCCAGTAATCGTCAAACAAATAAGCTTGAACGTTGTGGTCTTTTGAAGAATTGGGAATAATCTCTTTACCAAAATCAGTTTGGTTGGGAGATTCTTTAAGGAGTTTAATCAGAACTTCTTTTTTGAAGACGTAAATCCCCATCGAAGCAATGTAAGGGCTTTCCTGAGCCTGCTGCGCTGTCAGTCCCAGTTTAGTAGTATCCACCTGCATTTGTTTGAGCGCATCACCTTTTGGCTTTTCGCTGAAAGAAACAATGCGGCCGTTGTCGTCGATTTTCATTAAACCAAAATCCGAGGCTCGCTTCTCGTCCATTGGCAAAACCGAAAGGGTGATATCGGCATTGGTTTCGCGGTGTCTATCCACAAACTTCTGGTAGTCCATGCGGTAGAGGTGGTCGCCCGAGAGAATCAAGTATTCGTCAACGTCCCACTGTTCTAGCAACGAGAGATATTGGCGAACTGCGTCGGCTGTCCCTTGAAACCAGTTCGGGTTTTCCTGAGTTTGCTGGGCGGCGAGCACCTCGACAAATCCCTCGGTGAAGCCGGAAAACTGGTAGGTGCGAGAGATGTGGCGGTTGAGGGATGCCGAGTTGAATTGGGTGAGGACGTAGATTTTGACTATTTCGGAGTTGATGCAATTGCTGACAGGAATATCGATGAGGCGATATTTACCTGCGAGGGGAACTGCGGGTTTGGCGCGTAGTTTGGTTAGGGGGTAAAGGCGGGTGCCGACACCGCCACCGAGGATGATGGCTAAGACTCTTTTCAAGGAACTTTCTCCCTAGGATCTATTAACTCTTCAAGTCCAGTGTCCGATGGTGAGGGCTTCTTGACAAGGGGGGGGAGCGAGGAAGTTTTGAGTTTTGAGTTTAGATTTCAGTCACTGGTGCAGAAACCGGGTTTTTTAATCTAATATACTTCGTTGAAACCTTTAATAGCACTTAAAAACCAATCGCCCAGAGTAGGAGTGGCTGCGGGACAGGAGTTATCTATTTTGAGTTGTGAGTTAAAATACTCATCCATCAATAATTGATATTTGTAAAAGTTGGGAGTTGTGAGTTAAAATACCCATCAGTAAATAATGGCAGTTTAACAAAACAATCAGGTTCGGGGTTGTGGCTGTTAATTACAAGTTTTTTGGGTGAATTCGCACTTGGCGACAAGTCCGATCGATCTGGGCCCTCCCTCGCCCCGGTTGTTCTGGTTTCAGCGCGATCGATCGCACTTGGTGGCCAAACTCGGCTCGGGTTAAGCTTGAGTTCGATCTGGTTTTTTCCTGGCGTTCCTGTTTGATAAATTTATCAGACTCCGCACTACTGAGGAAGCGCCACCTGCTGGGACGATAAATTTATAGGCTAGAATCGCTGGGAAATGTCACACAGACAGCAAATTTGTGGAGTATTGGGCGATCGGTCGATCGACAAAAATCGATTAATTGTCTATTCTTCTACCAAAAGCTAGATTGCCTAGTAACGTCTACTACTGTAGCCTAAGCCGTAAAATACAGGAAAAGTGTATGCAAATTCAAACGCCTGACTGGGTTAAACACGCGGTATTCTACCAAATATTCCCCGATCGCTTTGCCAAAAGCAAACAGCCCCGCAAACGCCTGCTGCAAAACTTCATCTGGGAAGAATGGCACGAAATTCCGACACTTCAGGGCTACAAAGGCGGCGACTTGTGGGGCGTGATGGAAGAGCTAGACTACCTGCAAGAGTTAGGCATCAACGCAATTTATTTCACCCCGATATTTCAGTCAGCTTGCAATCACCGCTACCACACCCACGACTACTATCAAGTCGATCCGATGTTGGGCGGCAATCCAGCGTTTAAAGAGCTTCTAGACGCCGCCCACGCTCGCAACATCAAAATTGTCCTCGACGGCGTATTCAACCACGCCAGCCGCGGCTTTTTCTTCTTTCACGACATCCTGGAAAACGGCCCCAATTCTCCTTGGGTAGATTGGTTTAAAATAGAAGGCTGGCCGCTATCAGCCTACGACGGCAATTTTCCTGCTAATTATGCAGGTTGGGACGGCAATCGAGCACTTCCTGAATTCAATCACGACAATCCAGAAGTGCGAGAATACATCATGGAAATCGCCGAATACTGGATTAAATTTGGCATCGACGGCTGGCGGCTCGATGTTCCTTTTGAAATTAAAACGCCGGGATTTTGGCAAGAATTTAGAGAACGAGTCAAAGCAATTAATCCCGAAGCTTACATTGTCGGGGAAGTTTGGGAAGATGCCAGAGAATGGCTCGATGGCAGTCAATTTGACGGAGTAATGAATTATCTGTTTGCGGCCCCCACGATTGCTTTTGCTGCGGGCGACAGAGTAGATTTAGCTCAAATTGAAGGTCGTTCTTACCATCCCTATCCGCCGCTGTTTGCTAAACAGTATGGCGAAAAAATTCAGCACGTTTTGGAACTTTACCCATGGCCGATCCAGCTCACTCAACTCAATTTGTTGGCGAGTCACGATACAGCCAGGTTGCTATCAATTGCTGGAGGCGATAAAGCTAGCGTCGAACTCGCTAGTTTGCTGCTATTAACTTTTCCCGGAGCTCCCAGTATTTACTACGGCGATGAAGTTGGTTTACCCGGCGCTCTCGATCCCGATTCTCGCCGCGGGTTTCCCTTAGAAGCTCACTGGGAACTTGATGTTTTAGATTATCACAAGCAGTTGATTGCTTTGCGGCACAAATACGTTGCTCTCCGCACCGGAGATTACCAAATTCTGTTTGCTGAGGGAACGGTTTATGTCTTTGCTCGGATTTTGGGGGATGAAGAAATAGTCGTGGCTGTCAATGTCGCAACCGAAGCAGCTCATATTAGCTTTAAGGCACCTACTTTGAAATCTCCTCACGAGAAATTGCTGTTCGGTAAAGGTGAGTTTGTTTGGAAAGGATCGGGAGAAATTCGGCAGTTAGAATTGATGCTGCCGGCGCGATCGGGATTGATTTTAGGTTCGGATAATTAGTTTAAAATGTCCGCTAAGGTGCAAGGCGCGGATTGCTTTGTTAAGATAGGTTTGAGCGTTCCGAAGGCGAGTCCTTTGATTGCGGACTCGCATTCCGAACGATCAAACCGTTAGTTTGATTGGGCTGCAACGAATGCAGGCATTAGCACCCCATCAATGATATGGATGACGCCGTTGTCGGCAATAATATCTGGAGTGAGGACTTTAGCATCATTGATTTTAATGCCGTCAGAAGTATCAATTCCTACCACAGAACCTTCTACTGTTTCAGCAGAACTTAGCTCAAGCAAGTTCTCAGTTAGTACCTCGCCAAACAGAATGTGATAGGTGAGAATTTTGTTGAGCTTGGGTATGTCTTCCATCCAAGAGGCAATAGTATTAGTAGGAATTTTGGCAAAGGCATCGTCAGTGGGTGCTAAGACTGTGTAGGGGCCCGGACTTTGCAATAAATCTAACAAACCAGCCGCTTCAATAACAGTTACGAGTGTTCTGAAATAACCGGCATTTGTGGCAGTCTCGATAATATCAGCCATGATGTTTTTTGGAAGTAAAAATAGCAGAAAATGAATCGGGAGCGACGATTATTTTAGCAGTTTACACTTCTCAAAAAATTGATCTGAGGGCTGATGATTGTTTTAGCTACTATACGTTAGTCTGGTTGCTGGTGGGGATGGTGGAGGACGATCGACTATTCGTCAAATCCCGAGCCCAGTATTCCCGCCTTTGCCCAAAAACTGCTTGAGAATCTCTCCGGGATCTCTGTCCCAGGTATCGATATGTTGGTAAATTAAACTGTCCTCATCCAGCTTGTAGGTAGAATAGCCGTTGAACAAGATTTGAGGTTTCCAGGGTACGCGCAGGACGCCGCGAACAGTCCAAGTTGCCACAATAGTATCGGGGGCTGTCAGACTTACGTCGTGTAGATCGAAGTAAATCTCGGTGAAAAATAGCTGCCCGTGAAACCGCAGAGTCCAAAAGATAATCCGGTAGTTGATTTTTCCTTTAAATTTATTAACAGGGTCTTGAAAATAAACATCTTTTGTGTAGATGTCGTAGGAGATGTCTTTCTCAAACAGGGTTGGGAGATCGGCTTTCAGTGTGTCTACTGCTTGTTCTGCCTGCATTTGATATTCTATGGCGCTCAAACTACCACCTTGTGACAGTATTAATTTATAAGTGTAAATGGATAATCTCGAACGATCGCTGGAGGATCGCAGATTTGATAGTTTATGCAGCTCTGATTTTAACTCTAGCGGTGTTGTGAGCCTCGGCATTTCTGCTGACCCCGACTTGCGACATCGAAACTTGGGCACAGATTTGACAGAACACTCCCACTCATCTGACATTCTCGCAGACATCACCAGCGGCAAGCTGTTGATGGTAGATAGCCGTCGCCGGAACGGTCTAATTTTGATTAAACGCTTCCACGCAGAGTTTGCCGGGCCCGGGGCTGCCGTTGGAGGTGCTTTTGATGCTGACTCGCAGCAGGCGATTCCTGTGGGGGATTTTTGTTTGGTTTGCCCTATATCGGCAGCAGAAAGACAGAAAGCTTTTGGAATTCGGCGGCATTGGGTGCGGCTAACGGAACAGTTAACACGAAAGACTGTCGCTTTGGAACGCGCACAAATGCTTGTAACTCAGTTTGAACAATATTTTGATTTGGAAACGGTGGCACAAATTCCCGATCGAGCTTTGGCGCTTTTAGTCGGCGTGTTTCCCCAAACCATTCGGGCGGCACGACAGCTCGATCGTTAAAAATTACCTCGTAATTTGCTAATTCCTATACCATGTTCCGTTTTTTTTGTCAAGTCAAAATTGCAGCGAGGCGATCGACAGTCCGCTGATTTTCCTCGGGAGAACCCACGGTAATTCGCAAACCTCCTCCGGTGTGCCGAATCAAAGTACCTCGCTCTTTTAACTGCTGCATGATTTGTTGGTGCTTTTGCTCGACTGGTGCGCCCTCAGCGGCTTTCGCCCGCAGGTAAACGAAGTTAGCGGCACTCGGCCAAACGTGTAATTTTTGATGCTGAGTTAGCGCTGCAATTAATTTGGCTCTTCCTGAGATAATTTCGGGAATTACTGCTAGCAATAACTGCCGCTGTGCGAGGGCGAATTCGGCTGCGGTTTGCGAAAAACTGGGGAGGTTGTAGGGAAGGCGAATTTTTTCTAAGGTGGCTGTGAGTTCGGGATTGGCGATCGCATATCCGACTCTCATTGACGCTAGGCGAAATGCTTTAGAAAATGTCCGCAAAATTATCCAATTCGGATGCTGGTGCAATCTATCTGCTAAGGTATTTTGGCTGAATTCAAAATAAGCTTCGTCAATTACTACTAAAATATTTTCGGGCAAATTTTGCAACCATTCTATTTCATTGATTGTTAAAGCATTGGCTGTCGGGGAATTGGGATGCACGACAAAGACGATGCGCACGGGGGGATTTTGATTTTGGTCGTTAGCGCAGCCCGCCCCTACAAGAGGCCGATCGACGGAGAAGATTGCCCTGTTAGCTGCATTGATGTCGATTTCAAAATTATCCTCTTGGCGCGGAATGCTGACAACGGGAATACCGAGGGTTTTGGCGGTAATTCCGTACATCGAAAAGGTGGGATTGGCGACGAGTATCGAACCCGCGCCGCCCAAGCAAGTAGCGATTAAGAGCGATCGAATTAGTTCGTCGGAACCGTTCCCGACAGAGATATTGTCGGCTGTAATGGCGGTTTTTGGCTGTGGAACCCCCCCAAGCCCCCCCGGGGTTAGGGG
>NZ_JAUBOJ010000067.1:0-13084 GCF_036700185.1 Microcoleus sp. BM001215392
AAGTCCCCCTTCTTAAGGGGGATTTAGGGGGATCGGGCCTCGGCGATAAACGAGATATACAAAAAGTTTTAACTTTGCGAAGTTGACACTAATAAACAATGTTGTGTCCCTACAGTATTTAATTCGATCGCACATCAGCGTCCATTCGCATTCATCTAACATGAAAAATTTAAGATTTGCCATAGAAACCAGCATCAAAAACCCTATTTTTGTATCCAATTGTTAAGCTCTGTTGCATTTCATTTAAATCTCCGATTCTCACCCCACAGCACAGAAACTCCGTGATACCATCACATCTGACTGGGTAAAGACTTATAGAAAAAATTGGGAGAAAAGCTTTGACACTACGGGTTGCAGTTGTTGGATCGGGGCCAGCGGGTTCTTGCGCCGCCGAAACATTGGTAAAAGCAGGCATCGAAACTTATTTATTTGAACGCAAATTAGACAACGCTAAACCCTGCGGTGGGGCAATTCCTCTGTGCATGGTTGAAGAATTTGACTTGCCACAAAGTATTATCGATCGCCAAGTCAGAAAAATGAAAATGATTTCCCCCTCCAACGTAGAGGTGGATATCAACATCGAAAACGAACACGAATACATCGGTATGTGCCGCCGCGAAGTCCTCGATGGCTTTTTGCGCGATCGGGCTGCTTCCTTAGGTGCCAAACTAATTAACGGTACTGTTCACACCTTAGAAATTCCCGGGAACAACACCGACCCCTACATTCTCCACTACGCCGACCACTCCAACGGCACCGCTGTGGGAACTCAGAAAACTCTGAAAGTGGATTTGGTAATCGGCGCTGATGGCGCTAACTCCCGCGTAGCAAAGGCGATTGATGCTGGTGACTACAATTATGCGATCGCCTTCCAAGAGCGCATCCGCCTGCCAGAAGATAAAATGGCTTACTACGAAGGTCTAGCCGAAATGTACGTCGGCGATGACGTTTCCACCGACTTCTACGCCTGGGTGTTCCCCAAATACGACCACGTAGCCGTGGGTACCGGCACGATGAAAGTCAATCAAGCCGATATCAAAAAGCTGCAAGCAGGAGTCCGCGCCCGCGCTGCCAAAAAACTCCTCGGCGGTGAAATCATTAAAGTGGAAGCTCACCCCATCCCAGAACATCCGCGTCCCCGCCGCGTTGTCGGCCGAGTTGCTCTCATCGGTGACGCCGCCGGTTATGTTACCAAGTCTTCGGGCGAAGGTATCTATTTTGCGGCTAAGTCTGGCCGGATGTGCGCTGAAACTATTGTGGAAATTTCCAATAAGGGCGCGCGGATTCCGACTGAACAAGAAATTAAGCTTTATCTGAAGCGGTGGGATAAGGCTTACGGTATTACTTACAAGGTGCTTGACATTTTGCAGCGCGTGTTCTACCGTTCCGATGCTACTCGCGAAGCTTTTGTGGAAATGTGTGCCGATCGCGATGTGCAGAAACTCACATTCGATAGCTACTTGTATAAGACTGTAGTACCGGCTAATCCCTTGATTCAGATGAAGATTACTGCGAAAACGATTGGTAGTTTGTTGCGCGGTAGTGCTTTGGCGCCTTAATTGCTAGCAAACATTGTATAAAAAAGCGGGCAGTCACAAGGCTGCTCGCTTTTTTTACAGCTTAGATTAACGAACCGCGAAGGCGCAAAGGGCGCGAAGGAAGAGAAGGAAGAAGAAGAATTGTTAGTTCAAGCTCAGTTGCACTAAGGTATCGGGGGCGAGGAAGTGGGAAATGTGATAAGCTCGCTCTTCTGTTTTTAGCAGGATTTTTTCGTAGAGGTAGCGCGTAGCTCGATCGCCCAAACTTTCTGCTTGTCCTGCTTGACGGCGCAACAAACCGATTATAGCTTGTTCGGCAGTCAAATCGTGTTCCAGCATTTGGCGGCACGAATACACGCCGTCGGCTTCTGGCTCAAAACAGCACAGCTCGGCTAATTTGCTAAAGCTAGCTGCGGGTATGCCGCCCAATCCGTTCAACCGTTCGCCCAATTCGTGGACGCTATCTTGAGCTTCTCCGTAGCTTTCTTCAAAGAATTTGTGCAAGGAGTAAAATTCTGCTCCTTCCACCACAAAATGATGTTTTTGATATTGCAGGTATAGAGCCTGAAAACTCGCCAGCAGCGCGTTCATCCCTTCACAAATCGGTGCTGTGACTGAATGTTCCAGCAGAACAGGGTTTTCAGCTATGTGGCCAAACGGTCTCAATGCACTCTGAATCTGGGCCATGTGTGTTCTCCTTTCAATAGGCAGTGATTGTTGCCAATAGAGTTAGTTTAGCATCCCAGATTTGCCAGTCAAGCAGGGTCTGCCTCGATAGTGGAAGAGTTTGTAGAGTAGAAAAATTTTTTTGTAAACCTATTGAGAATTATTAGCAGTTGCGTTATGCTGGAAAAAGATGCTCGTTCTGAATGCTTCCTGAAAGTGGGGCGAATCTTCCGAAGGCAGAAAGCAGCAGGCAAAAGGCATAATTTTTCAGGAAGGGCTTTTGACAATCCTTGACTTTGTTCTGAAATCTGGCTTTTAACTTGTGCGCGCGATCGGTCAGGGCAAAAATTAATGCAAATTATTACTGTTGTCAAAAAATGAATCCAGCAGATGCAGAGTTAGAAGTTTGTGAGATTGTGCAAGTTAGTTGGCTAGACAGGTGGCAAGTTTACAAACGCTTGCAAGAGCTTGAAATTCCCTGCTGGTGTGCGGTTGACCAACCTTTGCGGGTAAAAGTCAACACTGTCAGACAAGCTGCTCAGGTAATGAGCGTGTTGAGGCAAGTTAGTGCCCCTCGGCGCGAACTGGTGCAGTTGCTGGAGTGCTGCTGGCAAATCGGATAAAGCCCGAAAGAAGAGGGAAGTTCGGCAACGGATTGTGTAACGGATGTAACGGATGTAACGGATGTAAAGGAAGAAGGAAGTTCGGCCTTACTCGCAATGTACGGGATTTAACGGATGTAAAGGAGTGATGACAATGTATAAGTCTGGCAAGCAAGTTTCTGAATTCAGCTTAGAGGGAGAAATCCTCAGCCTGATTATTGAAGATGGTTATAAACTTAAGTATTTGCGTATTAGCAGCGATCGCAAAGTAGAGTACCTTGTTAAACTTTCTAAGGAATTGCGGTCATTTTTAGCGCCTGTTTTGACTCCGGGGTTGAGAGTTCAAGTTGCAGGTGAGAAAGAACTCAATTTGAAAAACGGTAAAATAAAACTGAAAGCTAGCAGCCTCACTCTGGCTCGGGGCCACAACGATCGATCGCCCGAACACCTCGATTCTACCAGCGTACCTGCTGGGGTAATGACATCGGTTGGCGAAGCCCTCGAAGACGATCGCGCGATCGGCAAAATCGAAGTCAGCTCTGCTAGGGCAGCTCAAACTGTCAAAGCTGCGGCAAAAACTCAAACCAAAATATTAGTATGTCAAAAATCTGACTGCCAGAAGCGGGGCGGCGCAGCAGTCTGTAAAGCTTTAGAAAATGCTTTGAATGCGCGGGGTTTAGAAGAGCAAGTGACTGTTCAGGGAACCGGATGTCTCAAACAGTGCAAAGCAGGGCCAAATATAGTGGTGATGCCGGACAAAACTCGCTACAGTCGCATCAAACCGGCAGAAGTTCCAGCAATTGTTGACAAACATTTTGCAGTTGTTAAAGTTTAGCCGATCGCAGGAAATCTCGGAATGTCCGAATGTCGGAGTCCCCAATCGGAGAATTTTGCTTGTGACCAATGACCAATGACCTGCGCGGGCTAATGCCCCATGCCCCATGCCCAATGCCCAATGCCCCATCCCCAATGCCCAATGCCCAATGACTAGGGACTTCCTTTTGGAGAATCTATAAGGATAGACTGTATCTGAGACTCTGTGAGTATTGGGATAAAAAGCCATGTCAGAAGCTGATCTTCGAGCCAGTCAGCAACAATCGCACCCTGCTGTTCGCTCCGATAACGAACCATTGCAGTCAAATTTTGCTGCTGCTGGGGGTTTTGAGCCGATCGCCCCCCGTCCGACAGATACTCCCGCAAGGGTTTCCCAGCGACCAGAAGAAGACTGGGAAACAGTAGATTTTCCGAACGCGCTCAGCGTAGATGCAATTCCCACAACACCTTCGGCAAACAATTTGCTATCTCCAACACAGCCACTTGAGGTGGGATCGCCCCTGATTTCAGACAATCTCAAAAATCTGCTTGGGAATGTCGAACAGCGTCAGAACAAAGGATCGACACCAGTTACCCTCATGCAAGCGCTGCACGAATGCAACCGCGACCTTTTGCAGCGCATCGCTCAGCTAGAAACAGCCCTCGAAGAGTCCCACAACAAATTGGAGAATCGCGAAACGTTACTAGAACAGCGGACTGCTGAGCTATCAAACACTCAAGAACAATTGACGCGACTGTTTGGGAAAGTGGAAGTTTCTCATCAAACTCTGCAAGGTCAAGAAATTTTAGTGGAAAGTTTAAGCAGTCAGTTGACAACCAGCCAAACCAGGTTAGCGATTGTCGAGCGAGAATGTGCGTCTACTGTGCAGCGCTACAACGAGCAGTTTCACCAGCTAGTAGCTACAGAAAATGTTTGCAGGGAATTGCGATCGCGCCTCCACCGCCAGCAGCGCCACACTCTGCAATTTAAAGCTGCTTTGGAAAAAAGTCTGGAGATGCCACAAAAATCTCCAATTATTGAGTCACCTGACGATGCGGAAGATAGCGCCCACAAGCAATTAGAATCCTTGCTAGCGGCAGTCAGAAGCTCTCAGAGTCCGCTACCGCCAGCCTTCAACGCTTCCCCCGTCAAAGCTTGGTCAGATCCCGAAGAGCATCTAGAGGCAGCGGTTGCTGAATATGCGATCGACTCTGAATCGATCGCCAATCTCGAACTTAACAAATTAGCCCAAGCATCCGGCATTCAATTGGAGGAGACTGAAAGCTATCAGCCGTTTGAGCCAGAAACTGACTCGCCCCTTGCGATTGCGGAACCTCAACTACCGGCGGCTAAGCCTGAACCTGAGCCAGAAACCACTGCGCCCACCTTAGGTAGCCAAGAATTGACCAAGGCGGTTCAAATTTTGAATTCAGTTGAAACGTTTGGGCTTCAGGAAGTGCGATCGAGTGCGGTCAAACCTACAGCAGCCGGACAACCCGAGTGGCTGACTTTGATTTCCAATCCGCTGCGGGCTTCTAAAAAACGTCGATCGCTAGCTGAAATTGAATTGCCGAGTTTTCGATAGCAAACGCAAATTGGTAATGGGTAATTGGTAATTGCTCAAATTTACCAATTACCAAAAAGACAGATCGTATCGTCTGCGTTTTGACCGGAAAAATATTATTCCGAGTGCAGTGCGAGCATCTCGCTCGCGTGTTCAAGGTCAGCGAAATGCTCGCACTCAGCTATCAACTCAAAAATCTTTTTTACCCTTTCCCATGCCGTAGGTGAGAGCATAGCTAGTAGCCAACAGCCACAGCCAAATACCCGGATACCGAGGCTCTAACCAAGGCTGTACCTTGCGGGCGAAACCGGGTAGCCATCCGAACAGCCAACTAGCTAAAGCCAACAGAGTAAAAGTCAAGTAACTCCCCAACCAGCGCCAAACATCGCCCAAGGTGACAAAATCTAAAATCCACAGCAGGAGAGAAGGATTTTTTCCGGCTGCTTGAATAGCTAGTCGATTGAAAGTTAGCCAATCGACTCTATCTTTGATAAAAGTTTCGGCTACAGCGAGTTCTTGTTCTGCCAAAATACCGAAAAAGGTATTGAGAATTGAATTGATTCTCTGGGGCGGTAAACTGCGGCCAGTAGGAACCATCATTCCTTTAGAAAACAGCCAAGTTACTGACACGTTGCTCTGGTAAGCGCGAATTTGGTTTAAGTGATTGGCACTTAATAAATCGTGTTTTAACGCTGTATCCAAAAGGTCAGTTAAACGAAAAAGATTGCGGACGAGGGAGCCGAAACCTGTGAAAACGAGGGGAGATTGCAAAGATGCTGCGTCGCCGATCGCAATTAGCCGATCGACTGCTACCGAGCGATCGCTACTATTGCTGCTAAAATGCCCGGGGATATAACCAAAAGTCGGTTTTTTCCAGACCAATTTGTCGAGATCGCAGCGGCGGTACTCCGGCAAAATAGTGAAAAAGTCCTCGTACAGTTCCAGCAAAGAACCGGGATTTTCGGGATTTACCTGGTGGTAGTGAAAAAGATAAACTGTGAGTTCTCCACCAGCAGCAGGAAACAGTTCCCAGATGAGCTGACGGCCTCGGGAAATGTCGCCATGACTGTAGAGAACATCCCCGTACTCGGCATCCCAAACCCCAGGCTCAAATCCTCCGTCAATGGCAGCTCCGACGGTCGGACAAACGCTGTCAAAAGCTCGCCCTCCGTTCAATTGCCAAGCAATCGGAGAGGCTGAGCCCATGGCATCCACGAGCAGTCTGGCGGAGGTAGTGCGATCGGCTTTTGTCGGCAAGTGACAGCTCTGAATCACTACTTTTTTCGCTTCGACATCGGCTCTGACAAACTCAGTTTCGTCCCAAATTTCTCCGCCAGCTTCTGTCAGCTTAACTCCCGCCAAATACAGCAGTTTTTCACCGTCCAAAGCTATATTCAGCACCTTCGGCGTGTGCAGAATTGGGGCTTGAGCAACGGCTGGATTGTTAGCATCAAAAAACTTGTTATAGCCATCTTTGTATTCTCTAGCAATCAAAGTTTCGATTTCCCCCGCCGTAAATAAACCCAAATCAATTAAGCTTTGAATTTCGTCCCGCGAAATATTCCACTCACGATTCATCCGCCCGAAAGGCATTCTTTCTAGCAGCAACACTCGGTAGCCCAATCTCGCCATCACTGCGGCGTGAATTACTCCCAACGCCCCGCCGATATAAATCAAATCGTAAACAGTATCCCTAGAATCGCACACCGAAACTGTACTTTTTACCTTCTTCTTAACATCCGTTACATCCGCTACATCCCTTACAGAATCGGTTGCCGAACCTTCTTCCTTCAAAAACACTACTTGCTTTGGTGCTTGAGGATTGCGAGTACCTTCACGCCAGCGCTGCTCCCACCAGTAGACGCGCTGAAGGTCGTATTCGCCTTTGGGCATTTTTTGGAAGTATTTGACGGTGAGTGGGTAATAGGGGGCAAGAGCTTCAAAAATTGACTGTTTGGAGAGGTCTACGACAGGAGGTTGAGGGTAGTTTTCGGGAAACTTGTTTCTGACAGCCAGATTCAAAGTTTCCAGGAACTTTCTTTCTCCAGCGGGTGCGTCTTCGAGACGAAACACTTTTAAATAAGTTGTGCGCTGGACTGACCAGACAAAGGTGGAAAGTTCTGTCGATCGCGAATTATGATTTTCGGAATTAGTATCAGCGAATGTCGGTTTTAGATTAGCGTTTTGAGATCCAGATTTGACCAATTCGGCTGCTGTGACGTTGGAAAGCAGGCGAAAACCGTCAGGAGTAATAATTTTTTCTCCGATTCCGGGATCGAATTCCTGTTGTAACCAAGTGCAGACGGCTGCTGTATCCGGTGTCGGGACTTCTAAATAAAGAATTTCTTGCATTTTAGGGTCTCTATTCTCAATAAATTCATAAAGATGGGGGAGTTGACAAGGGAGCAAAGTAGGCTATACTCCCAAATACTTATTTAGTTTTAAATAAGTTTACAGTGTTCTCAGATTTTTAGCTAATTGGCTGGAAGCCCCGCAGTGGCTGAATATCTACTTTCTTGGGTATGCAATCTCATGAATTATCCCATTCCTACGAATCCTCAAGAAATGATTGCTTTGCGACAGCAGCCGCTGAATGAAGAATTGGTAGCATCTGCGATCGCGGGTGTGATTCAAATAGCCCGATCGCGCTCTCAGTCTTTGGATGAGTTAAAGGCTGAGGTTCTCGCCGACGACAATCTGCTCGATTTGACTCAAAGGCGCTGGCTGAGCGAGATTGTGGCTCAAGCTTGGGAAAATTTGCCCTAAATTGTGAAAATCTGAAGAAGACGCGGCGGCGAAAATTATACGCTCTTCTTCAGTCAGCTTGGAATGGACTACCCTTCGGGAAGGCTAACAGGTTTGTGCAGTCGCGAATTCCATTCGTACTTCCTATCTTATCAAATATTTTAAGATACCAATAATTTGACTAATATTATCAATAAAATAATCATTTAAATCGACTTCCATGATTTGATTGCTAAGTCGTAAAAATTTCCAGTTTGTCCCGGTTGTGACCACTCCATATATTTCGGAAATATTATTGTTTCTTCTTTCATTGAAAATTTGAGCTGCGATCATTTCTGCCATACATTGTGGAAGTCCAGCTTGGATATTATCATTTTTAGCTTCTACTAAGGCGACAACCGGGGCTTTAATTAAAAGTTGTTCTGGAGAACGACTAATTAGAAAATCACAAAAACCAGTCAATCCTTTTTCTAAATCTACATTAAACTCTTTTCCTGAAAACAAGCTAATTTGATAATTAAACTGCTTTCTAAGTTCCACTAAAATAGGTGCAACTATTAATTCGGAGCGACTTTTTTCGGTATTTATTGCTAAAGCTAAAGAAATATTTTCTTGTAGAGTCTGAGTGAGAAGGTCGCTATACTCGGATGCGGGTAAATTGGCAAAAATACCAACTTTGTCAGCAATGGTGATGCCAAAGTTGGTTTCAATCATTTCTAGGTTTGTGAATTGACTGTATGACATTATTAAGGTGTTGCGAATTGAGTTTTGACTTTTAGGAGCGGGCTACAAGCAAAGCCCCACAATAGTTTAAAGTAACCAGGCCTCACTTAAAAGTCTCGGTTTCCAATCAGGAAAAGCATCTGCGTTAATCTTCCTTAAATCTGCGATTGCTCAATCCACCAAAGATTTATGTAACCTTGTCTATTGTATAACTTAGCCGCTAACGCAATTCGACTTCTCGCTTGACTTCTGATAACACCCGATCGCCCCGCGTCAACCGATATTCGGCGCGCCACACTCCGGGAGTCAGGGGAGAATTTGCACTGTTTTTTTTGCCAGCATAACGCAACCAAGTGCGGTTGGAGGCTGGAATTTCCTTGGTGTCGTTGACGATTGTTTTGCCATCAGGTGCAAAGATTTTGTATTGTTCGCGATCGCCCTTGAGAACTCCGTAACTCTGTACCCAAAACAGTAAAACCGGGCTGTTGACAGGTAGTGTAGTTTCAGAAAATTGTCCGGCCCAAACAGTGTTATCATCCGGTGGCTTGGGGGCAAAACCGGCGCGGATTAAACCGGTGGGAATATAGTCGATCGGCTGATCCCAAATTGGATTGCGGGCGGTGTTGCAGCCTAATTTGGCATCGGGCCCGACAAACGGATCTACGGGCTTACCTTGATAGCGAAAAGTGACGTGTACGTGGGGGAAAGATGCCAGGCCTGAGTTTCCTACCATACCCAAAACAGTGCCTTTTTGTACTTGCATTCCCGGTTTGACAACAAGGCTGTTTTGGCGGAGGTGGCAATATTGGGCTTCCCAGCCGTTGCCGTGATCGATTACCATACCGTTGCCGCATTCTGTACCTGCGACGTTGGCTTTGTCTGTCTGATTTTGCAAACGCCGATCGACTACACCATCTCGCGCTCGCAAAACTTTGCCCGCAGCGGAGGCGACAACAGGGACTCCTTTAGCCATTGCTTTAGCGTCGGGAATGGCGAAGTCTATCCCGTCGTGCCCGTCGTAGGTTTGCCGCCCGCAGCCGAATTCAACGGCGGCGGGGCCCGGATCGCGATCGAAATAGTGCATGACAAAACAGTCTTTTCCTAGGCTACAGGCGATCGGCTGACCAAATTTGGGACTGTTGGGCTGTTGGGCGACTGCTGAGGAGACGAGGCGTTGGGCGATCGAGTTGGCTTGGGCGATCGGCGCACTTACTCCGGTATCTAGATCGCAGCTAGAAATACTTGTCAACCCGGCGGTCAACAAAATTGTAGAAATGTGTTTTTTTGATAGTAAAATCATTCGCCGGTGGGATCTAAAGCTGAGGTGGGTAGGAAAAAATCAATTAATCATTCAAAATATACTTGCTCAGGAATCTCGACGAGCGATCGGGCGTTTTCGTTTCCTAGATTTGTTGTATTATTGTCTCTTTTTGATAATTAATTGTTAATTACTTAAAAAATGCTCTCTAAAATTCGATCGCTAATTTCGATAATTCGGCTGGGCGGCCTGGCTGTTGCTGGTTTGGCAATGTGGGCATTTGCCACCATTGCCCGTGAGGTTTTGGACTCGGAAACCTACGCTTTTGATAAATCAATTTTACTATATCTCAGGAGCCTACACGATCCAGTGCGCGATCGCATCATGCTCGCCTTGACATTTTTTGGGGAACCAAATTTGCTGCTCATCCTGAGCGTGAGTTTGGGTATTATGTTGTGGGTGCGCCAACATCGATCGGAAGCCATAACGATCGCAATTACCGGCGCTGGGGCTGTTGGTTTAAATATGCTTTTAAAACAACTGTTTGCGCGCGATCGACCTCAACTTTGGGAGCGCGCGGTTGAGGTAAAGTTTTACAGTTTTCCTAGCGGACACGCAATGATTTCAATGGTTGTTTACGGTTTGCTAGGATATTTTTTGGCGGCGCGCTTTCCGAGACAGCGCTGGTTGATTTACGGCTTGACAGTTGTATTAATTGCTGGTATAGGTTTGAGTCGGCTTTATCTCGGAGTTCACTGGCCTACCGATGTTATTGCTGGTTATATTGCGGGTTTGGTGTGGCTGCTTGCGTGCATTTTCAGTTTGGAAGTATGGAAGCAGTTTCATGATTCTCGTCCTGTTCCTGAAGAGAACTTTTTGTCACCAGATAGTTCTCATGACTGTTGACTGATATGATGTCCGCTGGCATCGGTATCTAGCGGGCGCTGGTTTATTTATTGCTTGAATTCTCTTAAAATATTTAGGATAAAACCCGCCGCATAAGAAAAAAAACTAGAAACCAAGCTGCCGGATAAAATACGATAAATACTAACTAATGACTAACGGCTAATATCAATTCCGGTTGTATCGGAATGATTTAACCGCGAAGCCGCGAAGGAAGAGAAGGAAGAGAATAGAGAGATTAATACAAGATGATGCTGACGGATTTGATATAATGACTGCTGACTAATAACTAATGACTGCTGACTAAGGACTACTGACTACTGACTTTTGGGTAAAACACATGGCAATTCCTTTTTCGTAGTAAGCCGCCTCATTAATAAAAATTGGATATACGGTCGATTTACCTTCATACAAGACCGACTCGCCCTCAAAGGTCAAAAACATCGGCTCGCCCGGATTCAAGGCTTCATAATCCCTCGATTGTAGCTGAGGATGAATCATTGCCTGAATTTCTCCAGAGTTGTTTCTGGGATAGTCGATCGCCCAAATGCTTTGATAAATAGTCAGGGAATGATTGACAACGGGCATAGTACCTAGATTGTAGGCTTCTGTGCAATCTAATATTGTGCCGATAACTTGCTCGGTTTGCTGAAATAAAGACGCATCTAACACGCCTTGCGCGACGGCGCCAACTTCCAGCGTACCGCCTAACTCAGAAATCGATCGCAGTACAGGGCTATCTTGACGGTTGGTTGTCGAAGCCAGTAGCTTGAGGTGCGGATACACAGAGGTTAAATAAGCTGCTAGTTGCAGGTTAAAGGGATGCTGGCTGGCGAGAATAAATGTTAGCCCCATGTTCGATGTGGTGCTGTGCAAATCGACGATTAAGCTTTGTTGCTCGGAGTTTTTTGAGCTAAAAATGTGGTATATCTCTTTTGCCCGCTGGGCTTCGTAGCTGGAGAGGTGGGGATTTTCTAAATCTTGCCGGCGAAAGCAGCGGTTGAGGTCGATGTCGATGTAGCGTCTCCCCCTGGAGCAGGCTTGGGGATTGGCTAACATGGTAATTGTTTTAAAGGTCGATCGCCCAATTAACTCTGGCGCGCGATCGAACTTCTTCACAAGGTATACTCCTGTGAGTTCGTTTCCGTGGGTTCCTCCCACTATGGCAACACGTTTAATTTGATTCATAAACAAACAAGTTTCTATGCCAAGCATACCATCAGTTATCATCTATTGGTAACGCAGACCTCAGAAACAGGGTTTTTCTATGTATTTCTCGTCACCCAACCCAAAACTCGTAGAAACCCGGTTTATCATCTCGACTGGCAAATTTTCCCAGTTTTTTCAAATTGCTGCCAGAATAGAAACAAGATGGCGTGGAAACCCACGCGGAAACTAAGCATATGATGCGCGAAGAAGCACTAGGACAAACTAATCTAGTTAGCGATCAAAAAATTACAAAACTTGAGTTTTCAGGATGGGAGTTGCAGGAATTGCCACCGGAGATTGGCAAATGTACGCAGCTTAAAAGTAGCGATCGCCACCGCGAAGAAATCGATCGCACTATAAGTTCTCATCAAACAGACGATCGAAAGAGTATTGAATAAACGAATCAACTGTAGGGGTGAAGCATTTGGGCGACTATCTCTGCTTTCCAACAGATAATTTAATTTCCAAATGCTTCACCCAGCCCCCGCGACAGGTTAAATACACAAGGATGCCCGCGGCAGGTTAACAAAAGTTCGATCAAATTTGGAGTCTTTTCATTGGGCAGGATGAAGCATTTGGACATGGGATATCGCATTTGCAACATAAATTGTCGCCCAAATGCTTCATCCCTACGTCTCTTGCCCAATAAACAAAAAATCCTGTCACAATCAAATGAAGACTACGGGGAGACAAAAGATCTGACGCGAGAAGAGTTGTTGCAGTCGATCGACTCATCGGCAGATGAGGGCTCCACAGAATTGGATTTGGGGGGGTTGGGGTTGGAGGAATTGCTTCTGTTGAAAAGATGTAGGGCGTACGCCGAGGCGACTATTCATGTTTATCACCAGGGGTTTTATGCCCAAATGCTTCACCCAGCCCCAGCGAGAGGTTGACACCAGTTCTCGCGTCCCCGTTGAAGAGGATGAAGCATTTGGACATAAATATCTGGTTTTTCAACATAAATTGTCGCCCAAATGCTTCATCCCTACGTCTCTTCCCCACCAAGTAAAAAATCCTGTCACAATCAAATGAAGACTACGGGGAGACAAAAGATCTGACGCG
>NZ_JAUBOJ010000067.1:13184-23048 GCF_036700185.1 Microcoleus sp. BM001215392
TGACACCAGTTCTCGCGTCCCCGTTGAAGAGGATGAAGCATTTGGACATAAATATGAAGTCTACGATCTTTTGCCGCTAAGCTGGTTCCAAGTCAAGCAGCGCCTGGAAAACCTCGACAAAGATTTCATCAGCATCAGCGAATACGCCACCATCTGCGCCACCGAAAACATCCTGGCAGAAACCGACCAAACCCAACTCATCGGATTGCTGCACAACCTGGGCATTGTCCTCAACTTCCGCGAACACCCGATCCTGCAATCCACCAACATCCTCAATCCCCACTGGGTGACGGAAGGCATCTATGCCCTTCTCAGCGATGACGCACTCAAAGTCAAAACCAAAGGCATTCTCACCCACGCCGACCTCAGCCGCATCCTGGATGCCACGAAATATCCCAGCCACCGTTACAACTGTCTCACCGAGTTGATGGGCGAATTTCAACTCTGCTTCCCCCTCAGCCATTGCACCCCACGGACTTTCCTGATTCCCGGCATCTTGCCGAAAGAAGAACCGGAAAACACCGAACTCAAAGGCGAAACCCTGGAATTTCAATATCACTACCGCATCCTCCCCGACAGCATCCTGTCGCGTTTCATCGTCCTGATGCACGAGAAAATCCACAACTGCACCCACTGGCGCACGGGGGTAATGCTGGAGTACACGGAAGGCAAGGAAGTGTACAATATCGCCCGAATTAAATCCGATCCGGAAGATGAGAAAATCTTTATTGCTGTTAGCGGGCGGGAATCGACGCGGCGTTCTTTCCTCAGCATGATTCGGGATACGTTTACCAAAATCCACAATTCTTTTGCGAATCTGGAAATCAGTCAATGGGTGCCGGTTCGGGGTTATCCCGATGCCGATCCGCTGGATTACGAGGAGTTGCTAGGATTGGAGGATATGGGCGAGAATACGGTGCGCGTCGGGAAACTTAAACTTAAACTGGATTTGCGATCGCTGCTGGATGGCTATGAGTCGATCGAACTTCGGCGCAGAAGGCAAATGGGCGATGAAAAATACGGAAGAGAATATGATGACATTATAGATATCGCTAAACGACTCGCTAGCAAACCCACTAATATTACAGCAGAAGCAAAAGTTATGACTGAAAACTCTTCCAAAACCAACCACTTCAACGGCCCGATGTCCGGTGTGATCGGCAGCGATAACGCTACAGTTAGCAATAACGAGTTTATTCAAAACAATAACGCAAATACGGCGGAAATTCTCAAATTAATTTCATCAATGCGCGAAACCGCGACTCAGTTTCCCGAAGACATTCGCGATGGGATAATTATTGATATTGAAGATGTCGAAACCGAGATTAAGAAACCGGAAGGTCAATGGAATAAAGCCAGGTTAAAGAAGAGCTTGACTGCGATGATTGCGGCGGGTACTGCGATCGCAATTCCGATCGCAGGGATGACTGATTTTGCTAGTAGTGCGATCGATGTTGGTCAAAAACTCGGTATCGAAATCCAGCTACCGTCGGCACGTTAAATGTGGCCCAGAAACCGGGTTTTTTACGAAATATTTCATTCCAACCCACAAATTCGCTGAAAACCCGGTTTCTTTATTCAGCGTCATTCCGTAGCGGTTAAGAGGTATGATAATAGTAAGTAAGTTATTTATCAATTGATTATGTCGGCCAAAGATATTTTTCATGAAGTTGTCAAAATAGCTTTACAAAAGGACGGCTGGCGCATCACCCACGATCCGTTTCAAATTAGTGTGGGCGGTGTCGATATGTCGATCGACCTGGGAGCCGAAAAGCTGATTGCGGCAGAAAGGCAAGGTGATAAAATTGCTGTTGAGGTCAAAAGTTTTTTAGCAAAATCATCGCCAATCTCGGAATTTCATAGAGCATTGGGGCAGTTCATCAATTATCGAGCGGCACTGAAGCAAAAAGAAGGCGATCGCATTTTGTACTTGGCTGTACCGCTAATAACTTATGAAGAATTCTTTCAACTGGAGTTTCCGAAAGCAAGGGTGGAAGAAAATCAGGTAAAAATGATAGTGTACGATATAGCAAATGAGGCAATTGTACAATGGAAAAATTAATCAAATATCGAGAAATTGTGCAGCAAATGTTGCAGGAATATGGCAAGCACAAGCCAGCTCACGGAGACATTGAAGTCGAGACAATTTTTGATACAAAACGAGATTACTACCAAGTTTTTCTAGTGGGTTGGGATGACCAAAAGAGAGTTCATCACTGTAGTATTCACATTGATATTAAGGGCGGGAAAATTTGGCTTCAGTGGAATGCGACTGAAGATGATATTGCTGAGAATTTAGTCATAGCAGGAGTTCCAAAGGAAGATATTGTTTGGGGATTTCAACCGCCGTCAATGCGGAAGTACACTGGTTATGCAGTAGAATAGATCGCGAATCATGAAATATGTTTGCTACTTGTTGCTATTAATCTGTTTTTTCTGCGTCGCGCTTCCGGCCCAGGCTTCTGTCTGTCGCAACTATCAAGGGCGCGAGATTTGCATTGTCGATATCAAGCGCAGTGCGAAAAACTACTGGGAATACAGGGTAATTTTGAGTGTGGATGGAGTCAAGCAGCCTCTGGAAGTCTACAATTGCCGCAGCCACAGTACGGTTAAGCAAGATGGCACTGTTTTGGGGTTTGGACAAAACAATCCTGGTGAATTTGTCTGCCGTTTTTTTAATAAGAAATAGAAAACTTTTTCAATCAACTTTTGTTGTTGCAATCAGATGTCTTATCTTATCATGACTGTCTGTCTGTTTTGCTCTTCTTTTTTCTTTTATCTGTTTTATGTGCGGTACTGGAAATGGCGGGACTGTATCGAGGCGGCTAATTCTAGCTGTACGACACCAGATGGCGATGTTCTGATTGGCGGTGGTGCTTTTTGGATTGTTCCAGCAGTTGTATTTTTCCTGCCTTTTGCTGTGCTTTTATGCTTCAATTTGTTGAGGAAACGTAGAGTTGTAGAAAGCGATGATGAGAATAAAAAATGAATCTTCAAGACTCAATATTGTTAGGGTGTTCTGCCTTTGAATTGTATATTTGGGACGGGCTAGAAGCCCATCCCACAAGAGTTGGGGACGAGCTAGAAGCCCATCCCACAAGAGTTGGGGACGGCGGTTAGAATTTGCCGTCAACTGCTGATACGCAGCGATCGCAAATTACCGGATGTTCGATCGACTCTCCGACATGAGTAGAGTAGTTCCAGCATCGATCGCACTTTTGGCCGTCTGCTTTAACTACACCAATCGCCAACTCTGGAGATTGGTAACTGTACGGCAATTCCTCGATCGCTGCATTCGATTCTATCAGTTCTACTTCCGAAGTAATGAACAAGTAGCGCAGTTCGTCTACACCGTTGCTAGCACTTGCAGAATGGTGGTGTACAGCTATTTCCGCAGGAATTTCTGCTTGGGGCGCGATCGCACTTAATTCTGCTGTCTGGATTTCGGGTGTTTCTGCAAACACTTGTTCGACTGGGGCTGTCTGGGCGATCGCCTGTATTGGTACAAGCGCTGTCTCTACTGGAAGCGAAAGGACGATCGCCTCTGTTTCTACAAGTACCAGCGCCGTTGACTTTCCAAGCACGTCTGCTGTCAGCGAATCAATTGTTTGTGCCATTTCTTGGCGGCTTTCTGCAAACAGCAAGTGACGGAAAGCAAACCAGATTGTAAACAAGATGCCGATGATTTCAAACAATCCGCCCAATAGCGGAATCTGATTCATTGTATCCAAAACCGCCAGGGTTACTCTACCCGTTATCACCACAGAAGCTAACAGCCCCAGCGTTACCAGCAATGTTTGGTATTCTGTGAAAAAGTTGCCGGCATGCTTAGGCAAATCCGCCACAAACTGGGCGCTTTTATCTAACATTTCCTGCAAATCTAAAGCCGATGCTTCCGGGGCAGAATATTCTACTATCTCAGAAGCTGCATCGCCAAGAGCGACAGTTTTCTCTTCAACATGAACTGTCTTTTCTGTCAAGACTTTGGCAACACTTGCTGCTTGTGATTCTTGTTTGTCTTGTACTGCTTTGGCTTTCTCTTCTTCTGCTAGTTGGATGGCTGCGTTTTGCGATCGCACGTAATCCACCAATTCTTCGCTACTCGGATTCAAAGCTTGCAATTGCGCTCTTTTTGCGACATCGGGAACGTACAATAAAACCTTAGCTTCCAAAGAAGAACCGATCGCCTTTTGGGTCCTCGCTTGTTCCAAAACCTTGTTAACTTCGCCGCGTACTTGCCGCAAATATTGCCAGCGAGTCGCCAATTCGGGATTGTGCCATTTAGCATCAACTTGCACCCAACCAGCCTCAAATACTGACTTGTACGGTGTTTGATAAGGAATGTACTGCCAAATATCCTCAGCCATGTGACACAGCACAGGTGCGATCGCCCTGGCTAAATTCTCGACTGCGATCGCAATCACTGTCTGACAACTGCGGCGGCGCCGTGAATCTGTCGCGCTGATGTAAAGTCGATCTTTGGCAACATCTAAGTAGAAATTCGACAAATCCACGGTACAGAAATTCTGCACTGTTTGGAAGAATCGCGAAAATTGGAAACTTTCAAAAGCTTCTTGAACTTCCGCAAAAACTTCGCCCATTCTGTGCAGCATATAGCGATCGAGTTCCGGCAAATCCTCGAAAGCTACGGCATTTTTTGCCGGATCGAAGTCGTGCAAATTCCCCAGCAAAAACTTCGCTGTATTCCGAATCTTGCGGTAAACATCCGACTGCTGTTTGAGAATGTTTTTGCCTAAAGGCACGTCGGCGGAGTAGTCTACCGAAGACACCCACAATCGCAAAACATCGGCGCCATATTCCTTGATGACTAACGCCGGATCGACGACATTGCCTTCAGATTTGCTCATCTTGCGGCCTTTTTCATCCAGTACAAAACCGTGAGTCAAAACTGTTTTGTAAGGAGCGATGCCGTTAGTTGCTACACTGGTGAGCAAGCTCGATTGAAACCAGCCGCGGTGTTGGTCTGAACCTTCCAAATAGATATCGGCAGGATAGTTTAATTCCGATCGCAATGCGGCCACAGCAGCCCAGGAAGAACCCGAGTCAAACCACACATCCATCGTGTCTGTGCCTTTGCGGTAAGTGCGGCCGTTGTTGCGGTATGATTCCGGTAACAATTCGGCGATCGGCATTTCCCACCAAGCATCGGAACCGATCTCGGCAAAAATAGCTTGCACGTGCGAGATCGTCTCTTCATTTAACAGCGGTTCGTTGGTTTCTTCGTCGTAGAATACCGGAATGGGAACGCCCCAAGTCCGCTGGCGGGAGATGCACCAATCCGATCGATCGCCTACCATTGCAGTAATCCGATTTTCCCCTTGCGCCGGAATCCAATTCACACCGGCGATCGCCTTTAACGCTTCGTCGCGGAACCCTTCAACGGATGCAAACCACTGTTCAGTCGCCCGAAAAATCGTCGGCTTTTTAGTCCGCCAATCGTAAGGATAGGAGTGAGGATAAGCTTCCTCTTTAATCAAACAATTTACTTCGGCAAGGGCATCAATGACTGCGGCATTGCCATTTCCGAGGACATTTAAACCTGCAAACTGTCCTGCTTCGGCGGTGAAATTTCCGTTTTCATCGACGGGGGTTAAAACTGGCAAACCGCAGCGTTTTCCGACGATAAAGTCTTCTTGTCCGTGGCCCGGTGCGGTGTGCACCAATCCGGTTCCTGAGTCAGCGGTAATGTAATCGCCACCGGCCACGATCGGGCTTTCGCGATCGAACAGCGGGTGTTTGTAGGTGGAACCTTCTAAATCTTTACCTGGGAAGGTAGCCAGGATTTTTAATTCCGTGTTCAAAGTTGCCGACAGTCGATCTACTGCATCGACAGCAACTAACATAAATTGTTGGGCGATGTGGGAATCTGCCGGCGGTTCCACCACTGCATAAGTCAGTTCGGGATTGACGGCGATCGCCAAATTTGCCGGAATCGTCCAGGGGGTAGTCGTCCAAATCGCCGCCCAGAGGCTCGGCATATAGCGCTTGAGCTTCGTTTGCAAAGATTTTGACAATTTTCTGACGTGAAAGCCCACGTAGATGCTGCGCGAAACGTGGCCTTCGGGATATTCCAATTCCGCTTCGGCGAGGGCTGTTTTCGAGCTCGGACTCCAGTGCACGGGTTTGAAGCCGCGGAAGATGTAGCCTTTGAGCACCATTTGACCGAAAACGCCGATTTGGGCGGCTTCGTATTCGGGTTTCAGGGTTAAATACGGATGTTCCCAGTCGCCCCAAACGCCGTAGCGCTGAAAGGATGTGCGCTGCTGTTCCATTGTTTGCTGCGCGAAGGCGGCGGCTTTGCGGCGGAGGTCGATCGGGGTAAGATTTAGCCGATCGTCCGATTTCATGTTTTGCAATACCTTAAGTTCGATCGGCAATCCGTGACAATCCCAACCGGGGACATAGCGGACTTTTTTACCGCGCAGCATTTGGTAGCGGTTGATAAAATCTTTAAGGATTTTGTTGAGGGCGTGGCCGATGTGGAGTTGTCCGTTGGCGTAGGGCGGGCCGTCGTGGAGGATGAACAAATCCCCTGGGTTATCCTTGGAAAGGCGATCGTAGATTTCTCCATCTGCCCAAAATTGTTGCAATTCTGGTTCGCGTTTGGTGGCGTTGGCACGCATATCAAACTTGGTTTTGGGCAAATTTACTGTGTCTTTGTAGGATTTAGCTTCCATTTTTGAGAAACGTTTTATCTAGTTAGTTGTTAGTAGTTAGCGGTTATTTGAGAGTTGATATCAAGTCCGATTAAATAATCATAATTAAGTTTGTAGTAAAGACTTTAGTTTTCTCTCGTCCTTGAAGAGCACACAACCAGATATTCCAGTATAAGCGATCGACTGCACATTCGATCGAACCAAATCCGTAGAGAGATATCTCTTCTCCTCCTCTGCGCCCTCTGCGCCCTCTCTGGTTAAATCATTCATCAACAAATCGAGGTTGCGTTACTCACTCAGCCAACCGAACAATTCACCGACAGTGAGATTGAAGGATTCGGCGAAGGTTGGAACGGGAATGCGATCGTCCGGTTGTTCAAAAACTGCTATGGTGCGATCGGCAAAATAGACAAATACCAGTTCTTCTTCCGGGTCAATTAACCAGCCCATCTGGGTTCCGTGGGCGAGACAGTGGAGGATGTTGCGGACAACTTTGGTTTGACTTTGGTCTGGGGAAAGGATTTCAATCGTCCAGTCGGGGGCGATGGCGAAGGTGTTGGCGACTTTTCCATTCTCATCGCGGGGAATCCGTTCCCAAGTAAAGACTGTAACATCGGGAACAGTCGATCGACCGCCAAAGGTGCACCGTAATTCTGAATAGGCGCGGGCGATGTGTTGCGGTTTGAGTACCCGGTTGATATCACCACCGAGGTCAAGCTGAACTGTGCTGTGTTTTCCTTGAGGCATAGGTTTCTGGATAATTTGACCGTCGATGAATTCGCTGGCGGGTTTGGTTTCCGCGAGTTGGAGAAATTCGTCGAGAGTTAAAGGTTTAGTCGGAGTTTGAACCATTGCTGTTTGTAGTGAAGATGGGGGCGATCGATCCTATCGATCCATTCTACCGAGCCCACAACATTCTACCGAACCCACAACATTCTACCGAACCCACAACATTCTACCGAGCCCACAGATCCGGCAGGGGTTCAAACCCCTGCCTCATAGCTGAAGTCGTCGGTCGCCGACTGTAAATTCTTGAGTCCGATCCAAAAGAGCTCTTGCATAGAAATTATCCATTCAATAGTCCTCTTTCAGAGGACTTTCGCTCTCTCGACAGGGAATTCATTCCCTGTCGGACTGTCGGACTGTCGGACTGTCGGACTGTCGGACTGTCGGACTGTCGGACTGTCGCAAGCGAGAAACGCTCATACAAACAGTCCCAACCCGCGGCTAAAGGCATTGTTAACGCGATCGCACAATGAAGCATCCGGTACTTTATCTCCTTCCCCTTCCCATTTTTCCACAAGTTGGCGGCCCAGGGGCGTGAGGCGAAAACTGTCGGTAATTCCTTGTCCGTCTACTTCGCGCCGCAACACGCCGACTTGAATCAGCCACAGCAGGGAATTTTCGGCTGTGAGTTCGGCTACGGGCGATCGGGTGTAGCCGCTTTCAACACCTGCATTTGAGGCGATCGCACTTAGGAAAACACTGTTATCGCGGATGGTCTGGAAGAAGTGTAATTTAAAAGGGCTGCACCGGATCGCGCGATCGGCTCTTTTGACAGTGCGGCTGGGATAACTAATAGATTTAAACGCTTCCGATGGGATAAAAGTCATTGAGAGAACTTTTGAACAGGTACTATATTTTTAATTGTTACAGATTTATCGCAATAATCAATGTCTGACGCACCTTACAAGTTAATTTAACTGTGAGTTAACTAATCATCCCCTCAATTTCTGGATCTGTAAACCCAAATTGCCTGAAAATACGCAACACATAAGCGGGTGACATTTCCCCAGCACCGATATCAATCGGAACAATCCTTTTGCTGCCTTTAATTTCACGCACATACAAACCTACGATCCCCTTTCCCCTCTGGGTAAAACAGACATCCGTTTTGTTCTAAAATTTTAATTAATGCTTTAGGTTTTAAAGATGGAAGATTTTTAGGCATAAACTTTTCTTAGTTCATAAGTGTCTGAGGCTTCTCCATCTTCTAAAGTCAGAAATTCGTGTAACTCAGTAATAGAAAGAGGGCTGATATAAACATCAGACTCTGATTCATATACTTCGGAAAATGACTCGATCGCCTGTTTGAGCTTATCGATGGATTGTTCGGGAGTATTTCCTTGTCCAACCAATCCATTTTCCAAACACAGCGCCACCCAATAATTGGCACTTTTTCGCATAACAACAGTATAAAAATCTATCATATTTTACTTACTTCATCAAGTTTAATATCGTCAGCAAATTCGGAGTACGCGCCCCCAATCTAACACAATATCGCCCGTCAGTCAAGGCACAAAGTTACCCATCGAAACTATTCCGAAAGGTAGATTTTACATTCTGGTCGCTCAATTCCGAATCTAAATTTAAGAGATTGACAACAACAGCCCACAATCAACTAAAATATCTTTATCAATCCCCAGAAACACAAAACTATGACATTACCAGTTGGGTGCGCGGCTCCTCAATTCACCGCCAAAGACACAAACGGCAAAACCGTCTCCCTCTCCGACTTCACGGGTAAAACCGTCATCTTGTATTTCTATCCCAAAGATGACACCCCCGGCTGCACCAGACAAGCTCAAAGCTTCAAAGCAGCCCATGAAGAATACAAGGGCAAAGATATTGTAGTTCTCGGTGTCAGCCGCGACAACGAAGAATCACACCAAAAGTTTACAGAGAAGTACGGTTTGCCTTTTCAACTATTAGCAGATGTTGATGGCGCGATTACCAAAGCTTACGATGTTGAGAAAGGTGATTATGCCAAGCGCGTGACTTTTGTCATTGACGGTACTGGCAAAATCATTCAGGTTTATGAAGGGGAAACTATGAAGGTTGACTCTCACGCTCAAGATATTCTGGTCACCATAGTTTAGTCGCCGTCAGTCTAACATTCCTGAACGCACTAAAAAGCTAAAAATCCGGTTTCTTCCGAGATATCTCGTTGCTACACGCAACCTTCTCGTAGAAACCGGATTTTTTTGTAATACCATTTTCACAAAAGATTGCTACAGAATAAATTTTGTGTTTGTTTGTAAAACTATTGCGATCGGGTGCGGATATGTGAAATTGTCGATATGTATAGCGGATCGAGATCCCATATTCGCCGGGGTGCATCTGGCGCAAGGCAAATATGTTTGTAGGGGCGAAGCATGACCGCATACAATATGGGATTATAACTAAT